>JAFGJI010000256.1 GCA_016929175.1 Thermoplasmatota archaeon
ACATTTTGAAACCAAATCTAAACCAAATGTGCAATGAGGGAGGGATCCTAAAACGGACAGAGTTAACCACAATTAACATAAAAACGAAAAGTATGTTAACCAGAACAATCATACTCTCCAATAATGAATATAAACGAGATCTCGGCTTTTAACAGATGGTGGACCGAAGGACGGGTTCCCGAACACCTTTCGAAAAGGATCAAAAGAGACCTCTTTCCCTCCGTATGGAATATGATGGACAGAAGACAGATCATATCCATCGTTGGCCTGAGGAGGGTTGGAAAGTCAACCTTGATGTTCCAGCTCATCGACAGACTGATCGATGAGGGGACAGATCCCAGGAATATCCTCTATTTCACCTTTGACTTCAAGGGAATTGAACTGAAGGAGGTCCTTAAAACGTTCCAGGAGGACCTGCCCGGACAAAAAAAGGGCAGGAAGTACATCTTTCTCGATGAGGTCCAGAAGCTGAATGGTTGGGCAGAGAGCATCAAGGTCTTTTATGATCTCGATGAGGGGCTGAAGTTCATCATCTCGGGAAGTTCGGGGATGGAGATAGAGGGGATCTCCGGAAAGGTCCTTGCCGGAAGGGTGTTCAAGAATACACTGAGACCTCTGTCCTTCGGAGAGTTCCTGAAGTTCTCAGGAAAAAAGGAGATGCCCCCGGTCAATTCAGTTGATGATGTAAAGGAAGCGATGCTCGAGGGATCGAGATGGATCGCGGAAATGGTGGAATATGCCCATTCCGGAGGATTCATCGAGATACTCGGAGAGGAAAGGAAATACAGATCGATGTATGTCAGGTCCTCTGTTATCGATAATATGATCAACAGGGACCTGAAGGAACTACAAGGGATCAAGGATACGGATCTGGTAAGGGAGCTGTTGAAGATATTCTCCTCGAATCCCGGAATGATAGTTGACATGAGCTCCCTGGGTGATGACCTTGGTATCTCAAGACAGACGGTTTCCAAATACTTGAGAGCACTTCTATCCGCATATTCTCTCATCAGACTCCATTCATATCACCGCAACTTCCTTACCTCCTCGAAGAAGGCCAAAAGGATCTATCCCGCCCATCCGTGTATTATCGAATCTTTCGAGGAGGAGATGGATCCTCCTGGAATAGGGAAGATCATCGAGAATGTGGTGGTATCCCATCTGGATCCCGGGTTCTTTTACAGAGACGGAAAGAAAGAGATCGACATTATCATCAGGGATCGGGAAAGACCGTTACCCGTTGAGGTCAAGTATTCGAGCAGGATCGATGGAAAGGATTTGAGGACCATATCCCGGTTCGTCGAGAAGAGGGGTCCGGAAATGGGCATCGTCGCGACAAAGGACCTCTTCGAAAGAAGAGGGAAGATACTCTTCGTACCGGTGTTCATACTATTGTCAATGGAAGAACCCGTGAAGACCTGTAAGGGCCTCTTCGATTCTATGGAATGATCAGATTCATCGGAGGATCAAGAGAGGCGGACCTTCCGGATCGGATCATGTTCCTGGCGATATACAGTGTTCTTTCGCTGGGTGAGGATCCACGGAAGGTTGAAATTTCATAGGAATGTTCCAAATTAGATCCGGGTGTGCCCACTTTCGCTTCTATTCAGTCTCGGTATGATGGGGTCACCAGAGGGAATTCCAACTCACATCGATATCAAATGTTGAGGAGCTGCCTTTCTATCCTCCTGAAGCAGTAGGGATCATTGTGAAATCTTCCGGTCAACGACATCGATACGGAATTGCATCCGCCCTTGCATCTTTTTCCGTACCTGCATCCTGAACAATTGGGACCCAGGTCCTTTTTCGTAAATTTCCTGTTATATGCAAAGGCATCTGGATCCTCCCATATCTCTCTCAATGATCTATCACGGATGTTCCCCTCGATGAACCGATCATTACCCATCGACAGACAACCCACGACCCCTCCGTCGGATGTCAACCCCATTGAAGTTATCCCTGCTGTACAACCGGACCATCTGCATCCTGGAAGGACCTTTGAATGATACCCGAAGCAATGGGCTCCGATGACCGGCATATCCTCGAATCTGTTCTCTATCCTCTGCTTTGCAATGAACATCGCTGCAGCGTAGAAATCCTCCTCGCTCACAAGAAGGTCCCTGCTGAAGTTGCCGAAGGGCATTGCGACTTGGATCTGCCAGTTGCACCCCTTTCCTTTTATAAGGTCCGCAAGAGGAGGCAGATCGTTGAAATTGGTCTTGCTTACGGTTGTTATCAATGTGGTCTGGATATTCCGATCGATAAGCAGATCTACAGCTTTCATTGTCCTATCGAAGGTACCCTTCCCTCTGATGCTCTCGTGAGTATCCTTCAAACCGTCGATGGATACACCCACAACTTTCGGCTTTAAAGCTTCCAAAGCATCAATGTTATCGGGAACCAAGATCCCGTTGGTCACCATGCATAGGTCCATCCCGAGGTCCTTGACAGCGCCTCCGAGTGCCTTCCAGTCCTTTCGAACGAGAGGCTCCCCTCCCATCAGTGAGACGTCTTGACAGCCAAGTTCGGATAGCTGCTCGATAACCGTGAAGCATTCCTTCGTGGAAAGCTCATTTATCCTCGCATCACCGGCCGCTGAACCGCAATGTGTGCATCTGAGGTTGCATTTCAATGTTGTCTCCCATACGGCAACCTCGGGAACATATCTCACGGATCATCTCTCCCTCTTGAAAACACCGTATCTTACACCATTGCCGAAGACAGGCTTTGAAATACCTGTCAGGAATCCCAATAGGAAAAGCACCGGAAATTGCCATTTCCTTATCTGCCTTCCATTGATGCTCCCGATACTGAAGGCAGAAATGGCAAAAGGATATCCATCCCCCAATTGACCGCCCGAGGATAATGATAAACCGATGATCAGCCCGATGAAAAAGGAAAGGATCGCAGTAATGATCCCCAGAAGAGATACTATCAGTGCCCATTTTCTTCTTTCGAACATTATCCGACCAATATCTTTTTGTGAAAGACCCAATCGGGAGCCGATCTCTTCCAACCCTCCCATCCCCTAATTCCTCCTCTCCCTCGAGAACACCCCGTATTCTATTCCATCAGCCCCGAAGATGGGTTGGGAGATCCCGGTGAGGAATCCAAGTGAGAGGAGTATCGGAAGATAATAGGCCCTCATGCCTTTACGGCTTGTTCTGGTCAGTGCCAGTCCCGATATTGCAAAGGGATAACTACCTCCGTCAGACGACCTGCTCGAGCTCAAACCGAGGATAAGACCAAGAATGAAAGCCAGTATTGCCAGGATCAGAGACCCTATACCTGCAAGGAATGCCCATCTGCTCCTCTCTCTCCTGATGGACCAAACATCGTTTTCGGAAAGTCCCATCCTTGAACCCGTCTCCTCAAGTTTTCCCATAGGTTACGTTCCTCCTCGTCGGTGAAAAAACACCGTAATCGATGGAATCACCGCCAAAAACGGGTTGCGAGATACCTGAGAGGAACCCAAGTAAAGCAAGTAATGGAATGTGGACCTTCCTCAGTCCGAACCTGGTTGAACCGGTCAGCGTAAATCCGCTGATCGCAAAAGGATAGCTGCTCCCTCCTGATGGGGAATCTCTCAAGGCTAATCCCAGGATCAGACCGATGATGAACGCAAGTATGGCCAGTATTATGGATCCGATACCGATGAAAAAAGCCCATTTCCTCCTCTCCCTTTTCAGGATCTTGACATCAATATCGGTGAGCCCCAACCTTGAGCCGATCTCTTCGATCTTCCCTGACATGAACATCTATTGGATTACATGCTATTAAGAATTAATGGAACATGGATCAGACCATCACATGGTTTCTGGGACCCAGTTCCTCAGGGTCGATCGTTCCCTGTGTCATCAGCTCCCGCTCTCTCTTTGCTTCTTTTTTCATGGACCCATCACTTATCATTCCGATGACCCTGTCCATCTTCTTGATCGCCTCCGACCTTGCCCCCCTTATGTAATCGATCCTTGCTATGTTCCACAGTGCCGTCGGGTTCGGTATCGCTGAATGGGACCTTTCAAAGTGCGCCTTTGCCAGATCCATCTCCGCCCCAGAATACTCCTTCAACCCCTGGCTCAGCCATTCCAACGACCTGTCCGCGACCAATCTCAGATCGAGTATTGCTATCGGTGTCGGTTCAAGCGAGAGCAGATAATCGAGATCGGAAAACGGATCGCCAGATCCCTGCATTGATACGGACAATCTTGAAGCAAGATGCTCCATGAAGTTTTGGAATGATCTTCCGATATCCGCTCCCTTCCTCCTCTTCATCCACATGGTGAAGGCGCGGGACCTGATATCGTTCTCATGCATGGACCTCAATGATCCCATAAGATCATCTGGTATCTTCCTTCCCTTCCCGTAGGCTTGCATTGAAAGGAGCAACTGAACCGGAACCTGCGGGTCACCCAGAGCGGACCGGTATATCATCTCAGTGAAATCCGGCTCCCTGGGCTCACCGTCCACGGTCAATGAGGAAGTAAGGTCCTTCACTAGGTCCTCCGCAGGGATCAGAAAGTAGGAATCACCCTTGTAGATCTTTCTTACCTTTTTCCTGAACAGAGATCCGATCTTCCTTCTTCCCTCGTCACTTCCTTTTGTACATTCGATCCTCAACCCTGGTTCTCTTTTGTATGTTCGCTGGGCTTTAGATACCACATCAATAAAACCTGAGGAGGTCAGTAACGATCCCAGCTCTCTTTCGGTGAAGACGATCCCGTGGCGCTGGCCTTTCGTATCGATCCCGAACAGCCATTGCGATCCGATCAGGAATTCCTGACCATGCAACTTTTTCAACTTCTTCATGGCCCCCATGAGGTCGGGTGTTTCGATGACCATCCTTCCATCTGGCTTCAGGACCCTCCAGCATTCGGCCAGGAGATATTTTACATTGACCCAGTCAAAATGCTCTATCACCTGGTCCATCTCGATGAGGTCCACCGATGAATCCCTCAAGGGAAGGTCCATTATGTCCCAGTCCTCATCTGCGACCGAGCTGTGGCTGGAATCGATGTTCACGTAACCCAGTTTGTAAACCTTTCCGCAGCCCAGGTTCAATTTCAAAAAGATACGACCCCCAAACCCTATCGTCAGGATCCTATTTCAATATCACCGGATACTTAGGTGGTCCGTCATGGACGCTTCATAGTGTCAAGAACGGAGGAATATCTGATAGGATTCCTTTTCAGTATAATACCGGGAGGCAAAGCTTGCCGGTGCTTTTCGACCAACGTTCAACCTGCAAGGTAACTTTAACTAAAAGAAGAGAGCCACCAGAGGGATTCGAACCCCCGACCTGCTGATTACAAGTCAGCCGCTCAACCGGGCTAAGCTATGGTGGCATGCAATTGACGAAAACTCCTTATCATAATCTCATTTATAAACAGTTCGATTTTCATGACCAGAAGCAGGTCGGGGCACCGAAGGTGCATAAAAAAAAGGGGGCGGGGGGAAAAACTCTCCGAAGGAGATCGAAGATCGGATGAGGAGCAGCAGATACTGTTCCTTTCGGGGAAAGGAAAAGGCAGTCGTGGTTTGTGGAACGGATCATGTTGCCGTGACAGTATCGCTCCATCTCAGGGAGCCGCCATCGGCTTCGAAAACGTTTATCTCGTATGGATTTCCGGAAACCGGGTCCCACATCATTCCCGTAAAGATGGGAGCATCTTCGGGACCCGAGGTGGAAGAGAGCGTTGTCAGCTCTTGACCGTCCACCTCGACCCTGTATTCGTACCAGTTCACATTTCCGCTTATGACCTCCAGCTCCAGCGTATCGGTGGTCCCGTCGATCGAAGCACGGAGGTTGAGATGCGTCACTTCACTTCCATTATCGCTGGTGAAACTGCTTGCCCATAGAAATGTAAATCCCATTATCAAAACTCCCACGACCGCAAGGACCACCAAAGCTCCGACGACGATCAGTACTATGACCATGGTGGACAGGCCCTTCTTCTCCTCTTTCTCATATCCTTCCAATCATATACCCCCACATTCAGGGGGTACAATGAAAAACTGCATTAAAAAAATACCTGCCGGGACCTTGAGCATTCTTCCGGGAACAGGTTAGATCTACCATCCACCATGAACTTCTTCATGACCAAGGCTTATATATGAAAAGTATAATGCTCCCTCCCGATCCATCGGAGTCGATGAAATATGGCTAGGATGCATGCAAGGAGAAGGGGTCGATCCTCCTCCACCAAACCCTTCCGGACCGCGAAACCCGAATGGCTGGAGGTGGACCGCAAGGAGATCACGGACATGATCGTGGATCTCTACCACAAGGGCCATTCCACTTCACAGATAGGAATAGAGCTCCGCGATGTCCACGGCATCCCCGACATCAAGACCGCACTCGGCATCTCCATGTTCGAGCTCCTCAAGCAAAAGGGAGAGAAGATGGATTATCCCGAGGACATCACCAACCTCATGAAGAAGGCAGTGAGGATGCACAGGCACATGTCCGTGAACAGGAAGGACGTACACAACAAGAGGGCTCTCCAGCTCACCGAGGCCAAGATAAGGAGGCTCGGAAGGTACTACTCCCGCAAAGGGGTCCTCCCGGACCGCTGGAGCTACAGGCTGGACAAGGCCAAGCTCATTGTTGCCGATTGATCCTGCCTATCTTTTAATATGTTCTCTGCTTTCCCTTCCATGGTCAGCCCGGGGTCTATCGTATGGACAACCCTCTAAAATGGATGAAGGTCCCCCAGCCCCTGGTGGAGAGACTGGGAGACGCAGCTGCGCTCATAGAATCCACATCCGGATCGATCAGGGTGATCTCCCATTACGATGGCGACGGCATATCATCAGCGGGCATTATCTCGAAATCACTGGGAAGGCAGGGGCTGAGGTTCCACACGACGATGACCAACGTCATGAAGGAGGAGGACCTCTCGGGCCTTGACGTCGGCTTCGAACTTCTGATAGTGTCCGACATGGGGTCTTCCCAGGCGGAAATGATATCAAAAAAGGTCCTGGCCCTGGGGGCAAGGGCGATAATCCTGGACCACCACAATATCGACGGGAGGAGGAATCCCTACTCGATCTCGGACGGAGGAGGGGTGGTCGAGATCAATCCCCGGTTCCACAAGATCGACGGTACGTCCGGATGCTCCGGCTCCACACTGGCATTTCTTCTCGCGGTAACGCTTTCCCCGGAGAACATGGACCTTTGCACGTTTTCCCTGGCAGGGTCTCTCGCTGACAGGCAGCATGTACCCAGCTTTACGGAGCTGAACTACAGCATCCGGAACCTTGCCGTGGAGAATGGATACCTCACATCAACAAAGGGGATGCCCTTCTCGGGACGCTCCATCTCCGAAGCGCTGGTGACCTCGAACGACCCTTTCATCGAAGGGATCTCCGGTGACGAGGACGCTGTCAGGGCACTGCTGTCCCAGATGTCGATAAACCCGTTCATACCCATCGAAGAGGTCGAAAGCGAGAAGATGAAGGTCCTTCAGTCCTACATCTACGTAAGGCTTTTGCGCAACGGTGTCAAGAGGTCCGTTGTGCACGAACTGTTCAGGGAGAACTTCCATTCGAAGGAGTACGGCTCCCTCCAGGACCTTGCCTACGCCATTGACGGCTGCGGAAGGTTCGGGAAACAATCCCTGGGATTCCAGGTCGTCTGGGGGGACATGGAAGCCTACGGGAGGGCCCTCGATGACCGGTTCGAGTACAAGAAACGCATCCAGGAGCTGCTTCTTGAAAGGAAGAAGGAGGGCGTCAACGACATGGAGCATATCCAGTGGTTCGAAATGGAGGAGGAGACGCTCTCGGGCACCATCGCGGGTCTCGGGCACAACTACATCTTCGACCATGACAGACCCATGATCGCCATGGCCCAGGGCGAAAACGGCATCATGAAGGTATCCTCCCGGGGGGACCGGGAGATATGCAAAAAGGGACTCGACCTTGCAACTGTGATGAGGGAAGCGGGAAAAAAGGCAGGGGGCGGGGGAGGAGGCCACAACGTTGCAGCCGGGGCGCATTTCCCGAGGGAACGGATGGAAGAATTCCTGGATACCTGCGACCGTCTTGTCGGGGAGCAGCTCGGGAAAAAGGGTGGTTGAATGGCTTCTGACAGCGAAAAAGGGGTGCCTTCAAGGATCGTCCTCACCATAACGCTTGATACCGAGGAAGAAGCCAGTAGAGTGGCGGCCGCATTGAAGATCGATGACGACGACTATGTGAGTACAACAAGGGAGGGGTGCGTTGTAAAGGGGGAGGTGACGGCGGATTCGGTGGAAGGCGTCCGGAGGGCCGCCGATGACTGGCTCGCTTGTCTGATGGCAGTGGTGAAGGGGGAAAAGGGCGGGAACGCTCCCGATGCCTGAACATTCCGTGATCTTTTCAGAAGTGTTCATATAATCGTAAGCCATCCAGTATTTCGGGGATAAAATGTCTGCAGCTTCCAGGGAAAAGAGAGGGGCCGATAAAGGCAAGGTAAAACGGAGAAGGACAGCGGGGCTCATGTCCCTCATCGTCGGGATCCCCAATTTCATACTTGCAGTACTCATGACGTTCGGGGGGATAGCCGTCACCGTGATCCTTGGGATCATCGTCTTCGGGCTGTTGAACGACAGCGGCGGGGACGATCCATTCAGGGAGCTGTGCATCGTTCTGATACTGATAATATTCATAGCGCTGCTCATCGCGGCGGTCATCTTCACGCTGATATCCCTTCTCTTCGCGCTTGGGGTGGGGGGGCAGACCATAGGCGGATGGTACGCGTTCAAGGGGAAGCACTATGGCAGGTCCCTTGTCCTGACGATGATCGGGTCCCTGGTGTCGCTGCTTGCGGGCATATGTCTGCTGGGATTCGGGGCACTTGGTGAGATAGAGACCTGGGCAAGGATCGTCATGATAGCTCTCGGTCTGTATGAAGTGGGAGCCTCCGGGGTCACGCTTGCAAGCTTCATAATGCTGCTCGGTACGAAGGAGACCTTTACAAAACCACGGAAGAAGCCGAAGAAAAAGAAGAAGAAGAAATAGCTCTTAGGTCCGGTTACCTGGTATTGTTCCCTCAGGATCCGAACTCTTTTTTGATGTATCCTGCTCTCAGTTCATTGATGCTGACCATTTTTTCTCCTCTATCGACATACCAGAACGTCCAGCCGTTATTATTATTTTTACCAATAAGTTTCGCACTGACGCTGTGGATGGACCCCGAAAGGTCATCCGATACTATTGTACCATTTGCGAGGACCCTCGCGGTGAATTTCCTGTTATTCGAATACAAGGTCTCTCCTGCTTCGATGTAGCCTTTCTCTATCAAACTGCCAAAAGGTACTTTTGGTTTCTTCTCCTCCAGAGGACACAGCAATGCCTGTTCGTGATATGGTCTCACCTTATCGATCCTCTCATTTGCGATCCTGATGTAGAGGTCCTCTTTTTCAATACCGATGAAATCCCTGCCAAGCTTCCTGGCCATCGCCCCCGTGGTCCCGCTGCCCATGAACGGGTCCAGAACGACATCGCCGGCATTTGACGTTGAGATGATTATCCTGTAAAGCAATGCTTCGGGTTTCTGTGTCGAATGGGCCTTTTCCCCGTTCACCTTCACTCTTTCTTCACCG
>JAFGJI010000257.1 GCA_016929175.1 Thermoplasmatota archaeon
CGCCACCGCTTTCTTCAACCTTTTAACGACCCTAGCCTCCGATCCTCCGAGGGAGTTCGAGATATCTCGAAGGCCATCGAGATCGCCCTGTCCAAGATGACCGGAGATCAGATCCCCCATCTCCAGGGCGGAGGCCTCCGCGCTCTTTCTCGTATTGACGAATATCAGCACCTGCCCCTGCCCGTCCTCGGAGCCGACTATGCCGTCAAGGACCGCATCGTTCAGAGTATTCCCGGTCCTTGTCCTGAATTCCATCCTTCCGAGGTCGTCAAGTATCACCTCGTTCCCCTGGACGACCCCTTCTTTCAGGTCGACCGGCCTGAAATCCGAAGTTATCAGTCGCGCCCCCAGCCAACCCGCTATCTCCGCGGAGTTGCCGATGGTGGCCGAGAGACATATCATCTGGGCATCCGGGTTCAGCTGTTTGAACCTGGTTAGGATCACCTCAAGGGTCGGACCCCTTCCCGTGTCATTCAGGAGGTGCACCTCATCCGCGACTATCACCTTGAGGTTCCTGAGCCAGCCTGACCTGTGGCGGAGAAGGGAGTCGGCCTTCTCGGAGGTGGCCACCACCACATCGTAGTGCTCCAGGCGCCTGTCCTCCTCGTCATAGTCACCGTAGGACAGCGCCACCCTGAGCCCCAGCCTGGAAAGCTCGGAAAGCTCCTCGAACTTCTCGGAGGCCAGAGCTCTCAACGGGACCACATAGAGGGCTTTTCCCTTCCTGAAGAACCGGTTCAGGATGGCTACGTATGCGATCAGCGACTTGCCCGCAGCCGTCGGGACGGCCACGACCAGGTTCTCACCTTCTGCTATCGGCCCCATAGCTTCTTTCTGGGGGGGGTAGAGCTCCTGGATCCCCCAGATATCGAAGGCCTCTCTCACCCTTTTATGCATGCCCCGGGGAAGCTCTATCATCACCCCGGCGAAGGTGCTGGGCGGTTATAAAGGTTCATGGATGGGGGTTGCAGATGGATTTAATATCTGCAGTGCTTTCATGTTCCCTAGTTATAGAATTAAAGGAGGTTGGATGTCATGACCTTGTGGGATAGAGATAATTATGTCATAAAGCAGAAAGTACTGGCCATTGGAAGGAAATATTTAATAGAGGACGGGAGCGGGAACCGGATAGGCTTCTGCCATCAGAAGGCCTTCAAACTGAAGGAGGATATCAGGATATACACAAGCGAGAGCATGGACGAAGAGCTCCTTCTGATAAAACAGGAGCAGATCCTGGACTGGTCCGGGACATTTGCGGTCACGGACCCGACCACGGGTCAGAGGGTGGGATACGTTGGAAGGAAGGCCCTCAAGTCCATCTTTCGAGATACATGGAAGGTGTTCGGCCCTAGCAGGAACGAGCTTGCTCTGGTGGAGGAAGGCGGCGGTGCCCTTGCCATACTCAGGAGGTTCATAGGATTCCTTTCATTCGTCCCCAAGACCTACGAGTTCTCGGTCAACGGGCAGATCATTGCCCAGGCAAAACAGAAGTTCCAGATAATCGGCGATACCTGGTTCCTGACGATAAAGGACGCAAGTGCGGTGGACCGGAGACTGATCGTCGCCACCGCTCTCATGATGGATATAATCGAACAGCAGCAGGGTGCATAGAGCTTCAACGAGTCCTCTACTTCCTCCTTCTCCTTTGGCGTTTTCTGCCACCAGCAGGTCTGGCCTTGTTGGCCCACCACCCCTCGCGGAAAGGAGGCTGCCTCCCTCCGCCCGTCCTCTTTGCAAGAGGCATCTCCCTGATCTCCTTTGCCCTCCTCTCGAGCCTCTCCTTTACCGGCAAGGGGTCGCCTCCTCCGAAAGCATCCATCCTGGCGGCGAGAGAGGCTGCGGACGCCAGTGATCTTGCCATCCGCCCCCTCTTCTGGTCGGGGAGAGAATGCACCCAGGGATGCTGAAATAGAACCCCGTGCTTCGGGGGTTTCCCCCCCTCTTTCAAGAACTTGAAGAACATCTTCTCGGCCCCGAGAACCTGGACTGTGGAAGCCGGAAGCCTTGCGAGCCTTGACAACCCGCCTGCGGAATGTATAAGCCTTGCACCTACCAGCGGTCCCGCGACAATGGACAGGTCAGGGGAGACCGTCTCCATCTCCTTCTCTATGTATCTTTCAAGGTCCTCCCTTGAGGCCCACAGTGAATTTGCCAGGGCGGCAAGCCCCGATATACCCGAGAGGTCCGCCCTATCAGGGACCTCGGGAAGTGCGATCCCTTCGATCCTTTCAACGAGACCGGGATGTCTCTCACCCGCAGCTTTGATGACCGCAGAGGGGTTTGCATCCTTCTCCAGTATGGAGAGGAGCTCCCTGTCCTCCAACAGAGGGACAACCTCCGGCCAGTACCTTCCATACCATTCCCTGAGCCGCTCCGAGACGAGGTTCAGGGATGAGTCGATGTCCTTCAGGGCACCGACCGCTGACATGATATTGCCGTCATGTATGCTCTGTGCTCTCTTCGCTGAAGCCTTAAGAGCGTTCGCTTCTATGATCAGGTCCATACCGTAGCCTTTTTCATGGGCCGGTGGCACCTCGAGATCCCATATCTCCACGAGTTCGGCTCCGGGTGCCATCGTTTTCAACCGCTCCTCGGTCGTATGTGTGATATCATGTGTGGATGCCAGCTCCCTCTCACGGTCCAGTATATCGCCTTCAGTGATAGCCCTTATCTCGGATGCTATCTTTTCAGGGTTCTTGGGGGCTCCCTTGAAGTCTATCACCCTCCACCCCCCGTCATGTCTCTCGAGAATGAACGTTCCATACCACTGTGTATGCATCAGCATAGTATCACCGGGACCCTTGTGAAATGCCTACTTGGTATAAATCGATAGCAGCAGGGAGCGGGATAATGATATCGTTTCGGAGCTTGATGTTGATCTCTTTTATTATGTAATAGAACGAGCCAAAGATCCCGTGTTCGGGAACATACTCC
>JAFGJI010000258.1 GCA_016929175.1 Thermoplasmatota archaeon
CTCGAAGGTCTTCACCGCGAAGAGGTCCATACCATCGGGTTGTGTTGTGTTCACTATCAGGACCGCGATCTCGCATCCGGTCCCGCTATCGACCTCCAGGCATAGGTCCTCGATCTGGTAGATGTCATTGACCGTGAGCACCCCCACCTGGTCGGTGACGTAATATTCGAGCTTGGGGTATGAGGATGCTGGAGAGGCATAGATCGAGAGCACCTGGAGGAAGATTACGGCTGCAACCGCGGGATGCCACCTCATGATACATCACTTTCACGGATTGTCCGGGGCGGCATTGCTCTCGAAGTAGGACCTCTCCTCGAACCCGAACGCGTTGGCCACTATCACCGACGGGAACTGTTTCACCTTCGTGTTCAGGTCCCGTACCTCTTCATTGTATCTCATCCTCTCGACCTTTATCTGGTTCTCCACACTCTCCAGCGAGACCATGAGGTCGCTCACCGCCTGGATCGATTGTAGATTCGGGTAGTTCTCGTAGGTGAGTATGATCGACCTCAATGCAGTATCGATCTGGTTCGAGATGTCCAGCTGCTCCTCCTCATCACCCGATGCCTCCATCCACCTAGACCTCAATTCGGCGATGCTCGTGAGCGTGGATGTTTCGAACTCCTGATAACCCTCGACAGTTGCGACCAGCTGGGGGATCAGGTCAATCTTGTACTGGTACACGTTCTCGACCTGTGCCCATTTACCGTCAACCCCCTCGTCCATCTTTACAAGTTTGTTATAGGTGCTGATTGTCCAGATAGCCGATATCAGAACGATCAGGAACACCACGACCGTTGCTGCTATGCCAATCGTTGCCCCTGGTTTCATCTTCATGCAATGGGAATGGACCATCAATTATTTAATCGAAATGCCAGGATCATCGGAACTTACCTACCCAAAGCTTAATTATCTCCCCGTCCAATATATGGCCAGTCTCTTTTCTGGGGGGAGAAAAAAAATGAAATGGACATGTATGGTAACTATCTCTCTCCTCTTGTCCCTCCTCCCCGCTCTCTCTTTCTCAGGGGCTATCGAAGGCCCGAAGCTGATCGATATCGGACTTCCGGTGGATCCGGACAACGATGGAGTGCAGGACGAGTTCGATGTCCTTCCGGACGGGAACGCTGTCCTGATCATCTCAGTTGACCGGTTCGCACTTGATGGGACATGGGACCCTTGTGTGATGATGGCACTTGACAGGAACGGGAACGGGGACCTCGATACCAACGAAAGGTACGAGGTCATGTTGATCAATATCTCATCACTTGAAGGCGAGGGATACGGGGATGGCGAACTCTGGTACGGCATCGACATCAATGAGAACCGCACATCGGTGTCCTTCTGGGTCTCGGTCCTCAACGGCACGGGGGCCTCGAATGAATGCTTCGACCTGTCTCCGGTAAATGATACTACCAACGTGGCGGGGGAGTTCTTCTTGCTTAACGGCACGGAAAAGAGGAGATCCCTCAATATCACAAGCTCCGGAGCCGGGGACAACGAGACCTGTCTCGGCGATGCTGAGATAGCATTCCATCTCGAGGTCATAGCAGGGCCGTCGATCATAACCGCTGACCCGGCACCCACGATGTACCTTTCCGAACTCGTCACGGTGGAGATCAAAGAAGGCGACTCCCTCCCCTTCAGGATCGAGGATGTCCATGTTCCCGATAACACCGGAGCGAACATCAGCTTCGAGTGGTACTTGGGTATCTTCGAGGACCTTTCCGGACCCCCTTCAGAATACTACTGCGTAAAGAACAGCTCCGCCAACGAAAGCGACCGCTACGAGCTTCATACCAATTTCGGGTCCGAGGGGCTTTACGGGCTCTACTGCATCGCCTTCATGAACATGGAGCGCTTCGGCCTGCAATGGTACGACATGAAGGCCTGGGGTATAGAGGTGTTGCACCACAACACCATCCCACAACCCCGGATCGACGTTGCTCCGTCGGAATGGATCACCCAGCTGGACAGTGTATCCATTTCGGGCTTCAGGTCCTACGACAGGGACGGGGACGATCTGAGCTTCATGTGGTACATTGACGGAGGTTACATGACGAACCAGACCGAATTCGAGCATGTCTTTGTTAAGGCGGGAACCCACTCCATCAGGCTCGAGGTGACCGATGATGAGGAAATTACGGCAGTTGCATGGAGGAATGTCACCGTCAACAACATCCCCGTCCCGGAGGATACATACAGGTCATCGATGCTGGTAGGTGACATGACCGGGACCATACCGGATAATTACAACAGAAAGATGGTGGACAGAAGGAGCGTTTCCACCGATCTCGAGCTCCCCTTCGGATTTGGCCTGATTGCCTCTTTTTCCCTTGTCTCTGAAATGATCGTCAAGCACCAGGGAGAGATGACGTTCGAATTCTCCGACCTTGGAACGAACTACTCATACAATATGACCGGGTCGATCGACAGGTTCTCGGTTGGGTTCAGACCGTATCTGGACCTTCAGCTTATCATTCTCAAGGACGGCGAGGGTCGGGACCTTATCAACGGAACGGTCCCCCTGCCCCTTCAGGACAACGACCTCGGACTGGATTCCGACGGGGAGGCCTTCGTCAACATCCCGACCCTGACAAAGGGTCTGGTGGATGTTTACACCTGGGACCTGTTCCGCGAGATCTACAACGGTACGGTTACCGAACCCGGGGGGCTGTCGGTCACACTGGATGACATCGAAATGCTGGAGGTGGACCTTTTCTCCTTCGCATCCACAGCACTCGGGCTGGTCCTCAACCAGTATGCCTTCATGATCGGGGAGACCTTCAATCTCCTTGATGTCTTTGCGAACCTTTACATGACCGAGCGGTTCGACGTTCGGATCGACATCCTGAAGGACATCTACATGCTGATCGACCACCACGGTTCCGACCACAATGACCTGGAGCTCTGCGAACCGGGGCAGCGGGTAGTACCATGGGGAAGCCTTGATGACAGGGACATCTTCGTGATGACCTCAAACTCCATCGGGATTTCGATGACCCCTTCACTTTCGTTGAAGTTCAGGTTGACGGACTGGGGACGAACTGCATACGGGACCTACGATCTGTTCGAGAGGAGCGGGATCATACTTGGAACCGTCAGGACGGCCTTCAGCTTCCTCACCACCGGAAACGCCCCCGAGAAGGACTACACGTTCGATAAAGAACTCTGGGAGGGAAGGACGGCTCTGAACATGTCCGGCGAGGTCAGGAGCATTCATCCGGGTTTCCTGACCTATTCGAGCGATCACGACAACGATGGTTACATCAATATCGAGGATGCGTTCCCGTTCGACGCATCTGCATGGAAGGATACCGATGGGGACGGAAAACCCGACGAGCTCCACGGCAATTCCACGACGGGCCTTATCGAGGATGAGGATGACGACAACGACGGGGTCCCCGACATAGAGGATGAGTTCCCCCATGACCCTGGAAGGACAGGTGAGGAGGATGAAAAGCCGGATAATGCCGGGGTGGTGATCATCGCTATAGCTGCAGGGGGGATCTTATTCATCGTCATATTGTTCCTTCTTGTGTGGCTCAACAGGGAGGACGAAGGCAAGAGCTGGGGCAAGGATGAGGAGTGATATCACTCATCCCTCATCCTGGAAGGGTTGGCTTCTAGAACCAACCATTTTAAATAATCGTTAAAAAAGCATTCCAAACTCGTTTAAGACCATGAGGTTCATGTTATCATGCGCCCTGTAAAGGAAGGGGCGTAAAGATGAACGGAGGGACCCATAATGAAGGACCGATACCACAACTCATGCAGATCGGTCACGGAAGCTCACCGGAACTCGAACATCATCATCCTCAGGTACGACCCTCCGTTCTTCGGGAAGAGAGGAAGCGATACCACCCACCTTCCGGGGATGAAGGTCACCATTGTCGGGGCCGGTCCTGAGCTAAGTTCTACGGCATGAGACCCTTTATCTCAAGGGCCCGGCAAACATCGTCTTTACTCCAATATGCTCCTCCGGGCCCGCTCTTTTCTTTCCGGGGAAGATGGAGCATCCTTTGAAATATAATTAAAGAACACCTGCATACAAGATATACCCGCAAATGAATGATGAGCGGTCTTCATACAGCCCTCTTGAATTTTTTCAAGGGAATCCTTACTCTGTTGATGTGAACGTGACGGGGGGCTCCTCCGAGCGAAGATCGGTGTTGTACATGTCCCAGACCGCCACATCCTGAACGGTCCCTTCGATCACCTTGTTCGCCCTTAGTCTGTACTGGAAGGTGATGGTGGACCCCTGGTCCAGACTCTCGATGTATACGATGCACTGTCTGTCGGAGAGTTCGAAGTAATCGATGGTCCCCTCCTCATCCAGCGCCGAGAGGTCAGAAGCCTCGAAGGAAAAGCCGACCGGGGCTCTGAGATCGATGACGACCATCCTCACCTGGACTGCATCGCCATTGTATGTTAGCGTGACGCTTGCGGTGATGTGGTCGTTGACCTTGATGCTCGTCGTATCATAGGTGACGGTCAGATCAAGCTCCTCCGGATCGTCCTCCCCCGCGATATTCCATGGCAGGTACTGCTCGAGGTATACCTGGTACATGACGTTCCCGGCCCCTTTCGAGGTGAGCCTTACGTCCATGGTATCGGCAAGATATCCTCTGAGGTCCACCAGGAAGGTCATGTCCTTGTTGTCCTCGTCCATTGTTATGGTGTCTATCTCGATGTCGTTCAGATATATCTTGACCTCGAGCTCATCTATGCTGAACTTGCCAAAGGACTTCAGTGCCTGGAATGCGACCACCGTATCCTGGGTGGAAGAGAAACCTCCCAGGTTGGAGCGGTGGTTCAGAAGATAACTTACGGCCTTCTGGGTGATTCCCATGCAGCCTCCCCTTGCCTCGAGCGCCATTATGGCATATCCCGTGCACTCGATGGTCTTGCCGTTCGACCATCTTCCGTAGTATCCATCCTCACCGTCGGAGATCATGCTGTTGTCAGTGGACCAGTAGATATCGCCATTCTCATCTGTCTTTGCAAGTTCAGAGAGCCGGGATGCAAGATCGCTCCTTGTCTGCGTATCGCCCATTCCCATCTCGAGGGCGATAAGGGAGAGTGAGAGGGTGTACGGGTCGTCCCAGTTCTCGGATGCCCTCACGTTGCCGGAGATGTACGACATCGCCTTTGTTATGATGCCTGAGGATCTGTCGTATCCCGAATAGAGCAGCGCTCTCGTGATATATGCGGTGGTGGAGACCTTCTTCGCCTGCAGTATGGGATTCGTTGTCTCGTAGAGCCCCCAGTCGGGGAACCTGAAGCTTCCGTCGCTCTCCTGCTGCAGGGACAACCACAGCTGCATGTCCGAGATTATCTTTGGATCGACAACGAAACCCGCGTCAATGGCATCCTGGAAGGTCAGCAGGCCCCAAGAGGTCAGCCAGGGGTGCACATCCTGGTCCCCCGGGAACCATACGATGCCTCTCCCCGGATCGTTCTTCCCTTCGATCAGGTACATCAGTTCATGCTGGATACCCTGGGTGCACATCTGTTCGAACCTCAGGAGGTCCTCGGCCATGATGTCACCCTCCTGGGCCTGGTCGTAGGCAAGTATGTCCACCGACAGGGTGGACATCGACTGCTCCCCGCAGCCGGAAACGAATTGGATA
>JAFGJI010000259.1 GCA_016929175.1 Thermoplasmatota archaeon
ACAATTTCTGTCCCAGGGTGAGAGCCGGTGATGAGATATTCTCATTCGACTCGAAGAACAAGCCCATAATCGACGAGGCACTCTGCGTGGGCTGCGGCATCTGTGTTCACAAATGTCCCTTCGACGCTATCAAGATAACGAATCTCCCCGAGGAACTCGATGGAGACATACTTCACCAGTTCGGGCCCAACGGGTTCAGGCTCTTCAGGATCCCCTATCCCCAGGAGGGAAGGGTGCTCGGCCTTCTGGGTTCCAACGGCATAGGCAAATCCACCATCCTGAACATCCTCTCAGGTACCATGTTGCCGAACTTTGCCCTTGGAATAGAAGGCGATGATGATGACGAACCCAGACCCTTCGGGTCGAAGACCATTGAGAAGGATGAGCTGGAAGACCCCCCCGAGGATTGGGATGACGTGAAGGAGAGGTTTGCCGGGACCGGGCTCCATGACCATTTCCAGAAAATAGCGGAAAAAAAGCTGGTATCGGCCCTTAAACCCCAGTATGTCGACAGCATCCCGAAGGCCTTCAAGGGAAAGGTCAGGGAGCTCCTGGAAAAGGTGGATGGGAGAAGAACGAAGGATATCACAGATTTCCTTGAGATCGACCATATCCTGGAAAGAACGCTTGACAAACTTTCGGGAGGTGAGCTTCAGCGTGTGGCAATAGCCGCCACCCTTCTGAAGGATGCGGATTTCTTCTTCTTCGACGAACCCTCTTCCTACCTCGACATAAGGCAGCGCCTGAAGATATCCCAGATGATAAGGGAACTGGGTGAGAGCAAACAGGTAATGGTCGTCGAGCATGACCTTGCAATACTCGATTTCCTCGCCGACAACATCTCGCTGATGTACGGTGAGCCGGGAGCTTTCGGAGTCGTCACGAAACCGCTCACCGTCAAGCAGGCGATAAACACGTTCCTCGAGGGATATCTCAGGGTGGAGAACGTGAGGTTCAGGGACAAGCCCGTTGAATTCTATGATCACCCGCCAAAGACCGACTGGGTAGGAGGTGACCTTCTGACGTTCCCCCCTCTGGAGAAGAATTTTCCTAACTTCACCTTCAGGTCCGTGGGCGGAACCATCCACACCGGTGAAACGGTGGGATGCGTCGGCCCCAATGCCACGGGAAAAACAACCTTCATTAAGATGCTGGCCGGCGAGGAGAAGCCGGATAAAGGCGTTATCGAGACCCCTTTTGACATCTCTTACAAACCCCAGTATATCAGGCATGATTTCGACGGCTCGGTGAGGGATTATTTCATAATCGAGCTAAAAGAAGCTTTCGGCTCCGGTTTCTTCAAGGCGGAGCTTGAAGGGCCCCTCGGTCTCAAGCACCTCTACGACAAGGAGATGTCACGGCTCTCGGGTGGGGAGCAGCAGAGGGTTGCGGTGTCGAAGGCACTTGCCAGAGAGGCGGACCTTTACCTCCTTGACGAGCCGTCAGCGTATCTGGATGCCAACCAGAGGATGGAGGTGGCAAAGATCATCCGCAGGGTCATCGAGAAGAGGGGGCGGTCCGGTCTCATCGTGGACCACGATGTCTACTTCATAGACCTGGTATCCGATACCATGATGGTCTTCAAGGGCGAGCCTTCGGTGAACGGGACGGCCGTCGGACCGCTCGAGCTCAGGGAGGGAATGAACCTGTTCCTCAAGGATGTCGGGATAACCTTCAGACGCGACATGGAGACGAAGCGTCCGAGGATCAACAAGCTCGGATCCAGGCTCGATGAGGAGCAGAGGAGAAAGGGCGAGTATTACTACGCCTGATCTTTGAACATGACCGCGTTCAGCAGGTCGGATTCGAGCCCGAGTGTCGATGAAACCTTGCCCATGTCAATAGCCCTTAGCGCTTCTGACAGACCCAGCATGCACTGTATCGTGATCATCCCCTCGACCGTATCGGCCTTTGCGGGATAATCGAGCATATCCGCCCTGTCCATGGACATCAGCATGTCCGAATAACCGGATATCACACCGTTCCTGACCCTCTCGTACCACAGGGACGTGACGACAGCGGCCTGGAATACGTATCTGAAGGGGGCATTCCTCGACCCGAGCGCATTGAAGAGCGGGAGATCCGCCAATATGCTCGAATAGTCGGGCTTTGCCATGGAATACTCCAGGTACAGCAATGACAGCTGTCTCTCGTCGAGACCGGATGACGCCGAAGCTTTCCTCAGGAACTTCCTCGAGGATAGATATCTTGCCTTGGACAGGGAGTTCAGAACCATTGCAAGGTCCTTCAGGGGAATGAACTTCTGAAGCCTCTTCTCCCCGGAACCGTGGAAGTTCCAGTCGAAGTGATCGATCACCAGATCACCGGAGGAGGCCTGCTCGACCCTTTCCAGCCTTGTGTCGATACCGACGGGAACCATAGGGGATCCCGTGAACCTCCTCAACCTTGCGAACCTCGCTCTCAGGGAGCTCTCCTTCTTGATGAAACCTTCCCTGAGGATGGAGAGAGCGGGAAGATCAATGCCCTCAACATTCACCCTTTCGGATTTCAGTACCTTCATTCTCCTCCCGCTCGCCGGGTTCACTCTCTCCCTGTCCCCGAGGAGCTTGATGAACTCCTTTTTAATCTCGGTCAGGTAGAACGACGACAGTCCAAGGAAAGACCCGATGTCGGTCATCTGGAGACTTTCCCTTGAAAAGAGCCGGGTTATCTCGGCCCCTGTGTCGAACCTTCCCTTTTCCGAAACAGGCCGGTCGAGAAGTATCTTCCCGTGGAGCTCGGCGATGGATGCCCCGTAGGCGGACCCCAGAAGGACGGAATCCGGAGACCCGGGCATGGACATGTCAACGAGATAACGCCTGGCATGTTCGCCCTGGAGGTTCTCGAAACCGCGAAGAAGCCCGTTCAGATCAGCAAGGAAAGGGGCGAGACCGGAGCCTCTTGGCTCCTCCATGCTCATCAATCTCATCCACGGTATCACCTTCCCGCCCTCATCCCAGTAGGACATCCCGAGGAGTGTGGGGACCTTTCCGTAGGATACACTATTCAATCTTGATATGATGTAGGTTCCCCTTGGACCCTTGAGGTCCAAAGTATCCATCTCAACGATGTACCTTGTGTTCCCCGATGTTATTCTTATCCTGCATGTCCCGGTCTCTGTCAGAATGTCCATCCTGCCATTTTCCAGTTCCTCGATCGCTCCTTTCTTCCACTGGCCGAACCGCTGGTATCTCAGATGCTTTCCCTTCCGGGTCTCGAAGCTCCGTGATCCCTGGAACCTCCTGAGCTGCTCTATGATGACGGATGCGAATTCTCCCCGGTCCATATCAAGGACCCTGTAGTTCGATCTCGATGGTATCCAGATATGGAGGTTTTCTGACCCGTCCTTCACCAGAATATGCTCCTCGCCGCCCTCGCCCATGGATACACGGTCCAGGACCTCGACATCCCCGGGCTCCACACCGGGATGGACGATGGACAGAAGCATTTCCAGAAGCTTCCGGTTCCCGGATCGTTCCTTATCCCTTTGATCGTCCAGTGGACAGCCCCCCTGCGGCATGTTGTCTCAGGAGATACCGGATTGG
>JAFGJI010000006.1 GCA_016929175.1 Thermoplasmatota archaeon
CAACCTTGTCGGCCCTTCGGAATCCAGTGAACCTGCTGGGAATATATATCCTGGTTTACCGAAAGGTCCGGTGATCGGCATAGTCAAACTGGTCGCTGGAAGGATAATGATCAAATGGACCCCGAACGCGACTGATGGGGGAGCGTATACAAGGGACTACAATATATATAGGACCGTTCCCGGAGAGCAGGTCGAAAGGATCGCAGTTGTCGAGGGACATGTGCTCATCTATATCGACCAAAATGTTGAGGAAGGTGGGATCTATGAGTATTATTTGACGGCCGAAAACGAAGCGGGAGAAAGTGTCCGGTCTGAAAAGGTCATGTTCAAGTTCGAGGAGGAATCGGAGGATTATGACAACGGAAGACTTGACATTATCTCCTATTTCCTGGCCGCTATCCTGATACTTCTTGTACTATTGATCATGATATTCGTTATCGTAGGAAGGAGAGGGGGTCGGGAGGAGGACACCTTTGATTGGGGGGAGGAGTGAATCATGAATGGGAATCGATCCTCCAAAATGAGATCGGCAATTACGATCCTCATACTCATCACCCCGGTCATTGCAAGTGTTTTGGGGGCCATGACTGGAAATGCTGACGAGGTAAAAACATTTAACGATGGCTCAATCGTCAAAGAAACCTTTTATCGGCCCTTCATCGAGAACCTCGGGCAATGGGATGAACACATCGATCTCCTTGCCGAAACGGATTTCGGGCACATAGCTCTCGGCCGCTCTACGATAACCTTCGATCTTGTTGACAAGGCTGAAGAGGGATTTGTGAGCGGGAACATTCTGAAATATGAACTCGTTGGATCGAACGATATTGCCCCTATCGGGACCGAAAGTGAGGGCGGTTTGTATAATTATTTTCGAGGTAACGACCCATCCAAATGGGTTTCCGGAGCCAGAGGCTTCAACAGTGCCCTTTATGAAAACGTATGGGAGGGGATCGACCTTGCAAACTCGCTCTCCGGAAACGGTCCGAAATACGAGTTCAGGATCGAACCATCTTCAAATTTCACCAGGATAATGATCAGGGTGGAAGGACACAGGTCCATCTGGATAGAGGACCATACGCTTATGATAGAGATGGAGAACGGCAGGATATTCTCGGAAAGCGGACTCCGGGTCTTCTATGAGGACAACGAGAGCATGGAAATTGAAGCCGAGTTCATTTTGGTAGGTGAGAACATCTTCTCCTTCGGACTGGGAGATCACGACGAGTCCCGCACGATAGTAATCGATCCATTGCTGAAATATTCAACATTCTTTGGTGGAACCGGAGATGAAGATCTGGGAGAATCGGTGATAGATGACGCTGGCAACGTATATGCTCTTACCACCACCTGGTCATTGGACATGCCGACCACTCCCGGAGCATACAGTTATAATTGGACCGTTTTTGGATCAATAGGTGTAATTAAAATGGACCATACCCTCACGAACCTGATCTACTCGACATATATCGCTGGAAGCATGTTCGATGTGGCTTCTTCCATAGCAATGGCATCCGATGGAGAGGTCGTGGTAGCAGGCACCACCAATTCTGGTGATTTCCCGATAACATCCGGAGCATATCAAGAACAACTTTACCCTGAATTCTACAAATATGCCTATTTTGACCTCTTCGTCCTGAGATTGAATGCCACCGGAGGGAAGCTCATCTTTTCCTCGTTCATCGGTTATAATGGAACCGAATCCTTACCCAAGGTCGTAGTGGATACTCGGGGAGACCCAGTGATCGCGGCCAATGTGCAAAACGGGAATTTCACCACCACCAATGATGCCCTGTCAAGGAACTTCACCGGTGGAGAAAGCGACATGGTCCTTTTCAAGATGAGCAGTACGGGAACAAAACTACTTTACTCCACTTTCCTGGGCGGGTCGGGAACCGAAACTCTTGGTGACATGGTTCTCTTCAACGATGATCTTGTCTATGTCACTGGAGGTACGAATTCAACCGACTATCCAACAACAACTGGTGCCCATGACAGGAGCTACAATCATAATAAAACAGACGTCAATCCGTTCGTGACCTGTCTCAATCTATCAAGCAGGTCACTCGAGTTCTCTTCCTATGTCAGCTTCGGATACGGTTCGGCCATCACGCTGGACGACAATATGAATATCTACATCGCCGGGGAAACCAAGACCTGGAGGTTCGAAGCGACCAAGGGTGCTTTCCGGGAGAACAGAACGGCAGGCGCCCAGGATGGATTCCTTGTAAAGATGGATCCCAATGCCTCGAAGGTCCTGTATGCCACTTTCCTCGGAGGATCACACTACGAATACGTCAAGGATATCAAGGTGAACTCTACAGGATGCGCTTTTATTTCAGGATATACCTATTCCCGTGATTTTCCGACAACCCCGGGAGCATATCAGAGTAACAATTCAGGAAGGGCTGATGTTTTTATCTCAACTTTCCTTCCTGACGGCTCTGACCTGATATATTCCTCATATCTTGGAGGTATGGGGGACGATATGGGGTATTCTGTCCACATAGATTCGGATCATGAGGTATATATTACCGGTTCCACTTGTTCGAACAATTTCCCGGTCACTTCCGCTTCCTACAATAACGGATTCATGGGAATAGGTGATCTGTTCATATCAATCATGGAGTGTGACAGGGTTTTTCTCCCACCCGAGGCTCCCTTGAACCTTACGGGAGTGATGGAAGGTGGCAAGGTGTTCCTTGAATGGGAGGAACCGAAGTGGGATGGAGGTTGTCCAATAATGGGTTACAATATCTCAAGAGCACGTTTCGGGGAGATCGGAACGGTCATTGGATATTCCGCTGACTCCAATTTCACTGATATGGAGATCGATATCGAAGAAACCTATCATTATTTCGTCACTGCCTACAATCGTATCGGGACATCGCCGGGATCATATAAGATTGAGGTTAAAGAGCTAGAACCTCCCGTCATATATGAGGACCTTACCCCTGCTGTAATACTTCCCGGAATGGAACTGACATTCAGGATAAACGTAACCGATAATGCAAGATTGAGAGATGTCAGGGTCGTTAACTGGATCGATGATGGACCCATTTCAAACATGAGTATGGCGCCCTCAATGGATGAGAACATCAGATCGTTCACGATAATACTCCCGGACGCGGAGTTCGACCTCAACTACTACTTCTATGCAGTGGATTCGAAAGAAAACCGGGTGAATACAACACTGAAGACGGTAAAGGTTGCTGGACAGTACCTTCCGATATTCCTGGAGGATGGGACCCCCACCACAGCCTACCCGCTGGAAGAGATACTGTTTTCAACAAGGATAATTGATAACTGGGGTGTCGACAAGACATTTGTCGAGTATTGGACGAACGATGGTTTCCACAGGAACCGAACTCTTGTGGAGAGATCAAACGGATTCTTTGATCATGAGATCGTGGTTACATGCAGACCTGGAGACAGTATATTCTACAAATTCTCAGCAAGTGACATTCACGGGAACTGGAACAGTACCAGCGTTGTGCCTGTCGAGATCGCAGATGGGGAACCTCCCTGTATATTATCCGACCTTACATCTGATCAGGGTACTACAGGGGAAGAATTCCGATTTGGCGTTGAAGTGATGGATGATAATGACGTTTCAGCGGTCATCCTCGTCTACAGGTTCGGTGATGGGCAGGAGTATTATTTCTTGATGGAGAACAGGTATGGTTTCATCTTCATCTATGAGATGATGATCCCGGATACGATGGAACAGCTACATTACCAATTCGACCTGATCGATGGCTACGGGAACAGGAACAGGTCCCCGGAGAGAACGGTCATCATCCTGGACAACGATCCACCCTTTCTAATCTCTGATAACAGCGATATCGATGCGGTCACGAGAGAAAGATTCAACTTCCGGTGCTGCGCGGATGATAATATAGGGATAAGAGAGGTGGTCGCCGAGCAGAGTTACCAGCGCGGGGATAAAAGAGATATCATTCTGTCCGATAACGGTAACGCTTTCGAAGGCTCCATCATAATACCTTCTTCGATCATCGGAATGATGTCCTACAGGTTGCGCATCACCGACCTGAGCGGGAACTCGTTCATGGCTCCGACGGTCCAGGTAGAGATAAATGATCATGAAGCTCCAAGGATCCTGTCGATGGAGGATATTACAACCTACATCGGATGGAAGGTCGAGCTGGAGGTCTTTGTGAGCGATAACATCGAGGTCGCGAGCGTGGTCTGGTCAGGTCTGCCGACCACCTGGACAAGGGATATATGGAAGGGAGAATTCAATACCATAGGGGAATTCGAGATCGAAGTCCACGCCAGGGATACTTCGGATAACGAAGCAAGATCCTCATTCCTTGTTACCGTTCTTTCCAGCGATCATGACACCGACGGTGACGGATTGCCAGACCTTTTCGAGATGGAACTCGGTCTCGATCATCTTGATCCAAAAGATGGGGTGCTGGACCTAGATAAGGACGGACTCAATAACAGGGAAGAGTTAGAGATCGGCACATGTCTTGACAGGAACGATACTGACAATGATGGAATGCCCGATGGATGGGAGGTCCGTTATGGATTGGAACCAATGAAGGGGTCCTCCGATAACGATCACGACGGCGATGGTTCAAGTGACCTCATGGAGTACATTCTCGGAACCGATCCAACGTTTTTCGATAATGTGGAAGAAGGGAAGCATGATAGACATTTTACAAGCATACACATACTGCTTGGTCTGTTGATAATCATCGCAATTAGCGTTGTTGTATATCTCATTTATATGAACCGAAAAAGAAAATGGACCGGAGGGTCTTGAACGGGGTCCAGATGAGATCGAAATAATGATGTCAAGACCTTATGATTGCCTTGACCACCTTCCCGGCTCTTTCTCCTTTAAAAGATCCATAAATGGATCGTCGTTCCATCTTTACCTAGACCGCCGGCCGAACCACTGAATGAGCTTCTCGCAGTTCGGGCAGATATCAACGGAAACGACCATGTTCTCGAACTTCGTTCCTTTCATCTCGAAGGACGGGATATCGGAGAGGAACTCGAGCTTGGTCGATATCGACTGGAGCTTCATCCTTGCCTTGTACAGCACCTGAAGCTCGTTCTCCAGCCTCCTGATCTCACGGTCTTCATCGGCGAGCTGCTCCTCGTTGTGATATTTTTTAAGCACCTTGATGAGCTCGTTGAGTTTACTCTCGCTGTGCACTCTGTCACAGCTTCCGTATAGGTCTACAAGTTCATGGAGGTCCGGTATGATCCTGCTGAAAGCCTCCAGGTCCTTCAGGATGACACCCATTGTGAATTCGTAGTTGACCGGATTCTGCTTGACGTATTCCGTATGTTTGTCGTGTATCTTCTTGTTATCCTTGATGATCCTGTCCACGTGCATCTTCCTGTCCTTTTTGACCTTCTTGAGCTTCCTTTCCATATCCTTCTTATCCTTCAAGAGGAAGAAGTTCAGCTCATTGTCGTTCCTTCCACACAGGTAGCACCTGGGTTCCTTGTCGTACACTATCTTCATCTTGGTCCCCCTGAAATGAACTGACAGGAGATATTTTACTGTTGCCACCAAAAGATCGTCGATCGTCGATCGTCATGGTCCATTGAAGCGAGGTCGATGTGATGGCCCCGTTGTCCTCAACTGAGAGGGAAGCGCATCATCCAAGAGTATCTGAAGATTGTTTTAATATGCTGAAAAGGACAAATGTATATATCATTTGGAATATTCTATAGACCAAGGTACGGGATATTTTTCCGCAGCCGGGGGTATACACTTGAGAGGTAAAACTATTATGGCATTGTTGGTAACACTCGCATTCTGCTTCATGCCGCTATCCTTCGGAACAGCAGGGTCCACATCGGAGATCGAAGTGTTCGCGGGGTCCAGCACGTACAATATCGGACCGCTTTACGATACTGTGACGGTCGTGGAGGACGAGATGTTCAGCTCGAGCTATTTTGCGGTGATGGGTGGCCTCACCCTGAACTCGTTGACGACCGACGCTGATTGGCTGACAACGTTTTACTCGAACCCGTTGATGCTGAACACCACTTCCATGGAATGCAGATGGAGCTTCAACCAGGGGGATGCGAGGGATTCTTCGGGTAACGGTCACGATGGGACCGTGGTCGGCGCCACGCCGCAAACAGGGGTCTTCGACATGGGTGGAGCGATGATGTTCGACGGTGACGACCACATATCGGTTCCGCACAATGTATCACTCAACATTACCGACGAGATAACGGTCGAAGCCTTCATCTTCCCGACATTCACCGATTCGGGGGAGCACATGATCTTGAGCAAAGGCGGGAGCTGGGGGGATGATGACCCGCAGGATTACGAACTGACGATGGACAGGGACAGACCTCTTTTCCAGATAAAGGTCCCGTTCAGCAATGATTGGTACGGTGCCGCGCCGGCCGACCCGATAGAGAAGAACGTATGGCATCATGTTGCCGGGGTATATGACGGCAGCCGGTTCAACATTTACATCGACGGGTTCAATCAGACGACGCTCTACAACGGCTGGGATTCTAATTACAGGGGGAGCGTTTACGCGGGTGGGCTTCCCACGAGCACCCACAATATATCGATCGGAAGAAGAGAACCAGCCACATGGGGTTCTTTATACTTCGAGGGAGCCATAGATGAGGTGAGGATATTCGACCGCGCCCTTTCAGCTGATGAGATCCTTGAACATGCCACGAAACCGGCAACCAGGACCATAACGGTCACAGGAACCCCGGACAACGGAGATGTCGGCTACCATGAGGTCACACTGAACATCACCGATGAGCAGGGAAATTATGCAGAGAGGACATTCCCGTTGACGGTCGAGAACGCTCCGCCGTCCATACTGACCGAAAATGTACTGACGGTATATCAGGACGAGGAGTACAGTGTTGAATATGATGCGGATGATGAATCGCTAGGAGATACATACTGGCAGCTGGCAACGAATGCTTCATGGCTCAATATCAATCGGACATCCGGTCTTCTCAACGGAACACCCTGCAACGATGATGTTGGCATTTATCATGTGAAGGTCACGTTCAATGATGGGAACGGTGGGACCGATTCTACGGAGTTCGATCTGCAGGTCGTTGATGTCAACGATCAGCCAAAGATCACCATCGAAGGTCTTGACGATGCCATAGAGGATACGTTATATTCCATACTGCTTGAAGCTGAAGACCCCGATGGAGAGGATCTTATATGGACATGGGAAACGGATGCTCTGTGGTTGACTGATCATGAGGAAGACCTTCTTTCCGGAACGCCCGCGAACGATGATGTCGGTACCTGGAACATAACTTTCAGGGCCGAGGACCCCCGTGGTCTTTACGATGAAAGGTCCTACGGGTTCACTGTAATGAACACGAACGATGAACCCATCTGGATGAACGTTCCCGGGAATATCACGTTGAACGAAGGTGACCTGTTCACCTTCGAAGCAACGGCTGTGGATGTGGATGTGGGTGACGAGGTGGAATATTCTCTTGTCTCTTTCCCGGAAGCTAACATAACGATAAACCGGACCACTGGCCATATTGAGTGGATGTCAACGAGGGATCCTTTCGATGGCGCCCCGTATCTTATGAAGATTGTGCTCAGGGCCTCCGATGGCGAGGAAGAGGTTTCCTACAATTTCGAAATAAATATGACCCTGAACGTTTCGCCGCAGACCTCGCTTATAACCCCTGCCAACGAGAGCATTGTCGGATCCAACACAACAACACTGGTCTGGGAAACGCTCGACCCGGACAGTGACGATCCGGTCCATTACCTTTACATCAGCAGCTCGAGGATGAAGGTCGTATTCATGGACGAGTCCCTGAAGATCGCTGTCAACGGGACCTCATATGTTGTGACCGGCCTCGAATACGGAACCACCTATTACTGGGCTGTCCTTGCCTGGGACGGTTTTTCCCTGGGATGTTGTATCAACGACACCTATAGCTTCTACGTGAACACGCCCCCCACCTCGGAGATGTCGTCTCCTGCTGATGGAGCAAGGATATCTTACAAGGGAGCTGTCCTTTCCTGGGAAGGTGCGGACGGAGATCAGGATACCCTCAGTTACGATGTTTACCTCGGGAAGGACAGGGAGGATGTGGAAGAACTTAAAGAGAACGTTCACGCAGGGCTCGTAATATCGGGAACGACCCTCGATCTAGAGGATCTCGATCAGGGAACTGTCTATTACTGGACCGTGATCCCGACGGACGGACATTCCCGGGGAGCATCCGAGAACGGGATCTTCAGTTTCAGAACGAACTCTATGCCCAGTATCCAGACGGTTGCTGGTAGACAGACCGAGATAGAGAAGATGCTCACTGTCGATATTGAAGGCTCCGATCCTGATGCGGAGGATGCAGATCTCCTCGAGTTCTCTCTGGAGGACTATCAGGAAGGTATGGTGATAGACCCGACCACCGGTGTCTTCACCTGGACACCTTACCCGAACCAGGTAGGGACCTTCACCGTTGTGGTCATACTCTCCGATGGCATCGATCAGGCCAATGTCAGCTTCAACATCCAGGTCCTGAAACCCAAGGATGAAGGAGAGGATGACGGGAAGGGATTATCGACCCTGGTCATTATCCTCATTGTCATCGTGGCCCTTATCGTCCTGGCTGCGATAATCGCCATAGTATTCATGATGAGGGGAAAAGGCGAGGAGGAGCCTGAAGAGGAGGAAACCCCCGAGGAGGGAGAAGGGACGACTTCCGATACGGATCTAGAACAATCCGAGCAGACGGAACCCCAAGATACGGAAGCCGAACCGGGAGAGGCCTCCTCTCAGAAAACAGCTTAAGCTCTCGAAGGAAACTTAACCAGAAGACAGTCAGGCAGACCCGGTATGCCATGCATCAAAGGTCTGCATGATCGTGGAATACTATCTAGCATTCCAACGTATCCATACTATACACGGGTATACTGAATGAGCCGATGGGGATCGGATATGGCCAATGAATGGTCCTTGCATTCCTTCCAAGTTCCTGTACACGGTGAGCGGAATTCATCGACCTCTTTGGATCACCCCTTCCTGCATCGGGACTGCCGGTGGTAAGGGAGCACTATACTGTCCCGGAGGCACCTGAAAGTATGGGGGGCCCTGCGGTCCAGGCGGAACCTGCGTCCTTCTTCTGGTGAAAAGGATGAATACGCCTCCAACGATCAATAACAGTGCCAGAAGGAGTAGCAGCGCCAACAAGAGGATGGGGCCGACGATCCCCTTATCTGCGCGCGGCTTGTCCGCATCATCGTCATCTGGCATGTCATCGTCCTCGATCGACCTCGCGATACCGGTCAGGGTCAAGTGAAGAACGGCCTCGTTCCCCACGAGGTCCAACGCAGTGATTTCGAAGGTGAAGTTGCCCGGAGCCATCATGGATGCGTTCGTCCTCCAGGCGAGGCTGAATGATCCGTCCTGTGCGTCATCCGTAAGGTTCCATTCATTATCTCCCATGGATATGAACAGGGATGCTATCCCCCATCTGTCGGAAACGCTTCCGTTCAGATAGATGGTGTCTCCGATGAAGAAAGACCCCATATCGTTCGTGTAGGAATAGATCGATGGGAGTTCATCATCGATATTGAAGGCCCCCTCTATCCTCGATGTGATCCCCACCATATCTGTTGCCTCCACAGAGAATTTATGGCGTCCCGATCTCAATGATGAGAGGCCTATCTCCATTTCCCATGTCTCGTCCAGGGAAGGTTGGCCTATTGAGATCGTCCCATCCTCGAAGATCGATCGAACATCCGCAAGGTCGTTCTCGTCCCATGCGGAGACCCTCACAGAAAGGACTCCTTCCGGGGCGACCACAACCTCCGCTTCGGGTGAGATCAGGCTCAGGTCCGGTGGGGTCCCGTCGATGATGATGTACAAACTTGAACCGTTCATGTTCCTCTCGGTATCCTCGGCCCTGACCTCTATCAGATGTGTTCCCTCGGACAGGGTGATGGTGTTCAGCTCGCTGTTCCAGTACAGGCCTTTCTTCGGCAAAGGTATGATATCGGTCTTCAGACCGTCAACGAACAATGTAATGGATTTGAGCTTGACGTTGTCAGATGCTTCTCCCTCTATTGTCAATATGTCGCCCGATCTGACCACGGTATCATTGTCCGGAGAGAGTATGGACACATCCGGCAGGACCTTTTCTGTCAGGTAGAAGGAGGTACCGATGGTCATCAGGTGCCCTGAGGGGTCCCTCGCGGTGACCGATATGCTGTGCTCCCCGACATCAAGACCATCCGTATCGACGGTCCAGCTCCAGTTCCCGTCGAGGATGGATGATGTTATATCAAATTCTGCCCCATCGTCAAGTTTCAGGGCAAGGTTCTCCACCGAATAGTCGTCCTGGCAGCTGCCCGTGACGACCATGGGCTCCCCCTGGACCATTATGTCATCGTCGGAAGGGTATGATATCGATGCTTCCGGGGGGATATCATCAGCGATGGTCACTGAAATGGAGCACCTCACCTCCTTTAGCTCTTTCGTGAGAGCAGACACTTCGATCATGTGTTCTCCTTCATCAAGAGGTGTGGTGTCGAGGTCGAACTTGAAGGTTGTCCAATCACCCGAGGTATCGGTCGTGTCCTGCCATTCGGACCCGTCGATCCTCCATTTCACATTTTCAAGTCCCAGGTTCGAATGGGCACTACCTTTGATCTCGACACTCTCGGTGTGTGTGATCCTTGTTCCGTCATCGGGGGATGTGATGAGGACCGTTGGAAGTGAATAGACGGTCACGTTGAAGGAGATTATCATCTCCGTGTTGAGGTAACCCATATTTGATAGGATGACATGCTCCTGGCCCGTGATTATGGATATCAGGGTCCCCGATGATGACCCTTCGATCATCTCGCAGGCAAGGAAATCCGATCTGGCAGCGCATCTCTCGTAATTGACCTGGTCGGTAAGGTAGAGGTCGATCATCCTCCCATTGTCCGAGAGAAGCGAGAATGTATTCTCCGTGAACATGTTGTTGCCATGAAGATAAGCATGCTGGACTTCGAACTCCACACGGACAAGGTATTCTTCGTCCCCGGACCCTTGGGACATCGTACCTGCGTTTGGCCTCTGGATCCTGGCGGGCATGTTGAACTGGTGAGTATAAAGGGTCCCGGCCTGGCTGTTCGTGACCACCCGGGTCACCTGAGTGTTCCCACCGCTGTCGGGAGGGTCGTTCCCGAGGTAACTTGAAGACTGGGACCAGAAATTCCTGGCATCTCCTATATCGAATTCGACCTCTCCGTTCGTATCCGTGTGGCCCCATGTTGAGATAGTCAGATAGGCCGGGTCGTAGTAATTTTCCGTGGCAAGTAGGACCCTTGCACCATCTACGGGTCTTCCGGAAGGATCAAGGACCCTTGTTCTGAGGTCTGCTGTACTGGAGTAATTGCCTGTCACCGTAATGACATGATCATCGCCTCTCCAGGAAAATACCGTTGATAGCTCCTTTCCCCAGCTTCCCTGGAAATCAGCGTCGTAGGTACCGAAGTTATCGATCCCCGAACCTCCGTCGGACCAGAAATTGTCCCACTGATGCCATCCCCTCTCCCAGAACTCCGACCATACGTGGTCCTCGCCGGTGTTCAGGACACCCCTTGCAGGTATCAGGGAAGCACGGGCTGCCGCGATCGTGAGGTCCTGCAGCTCCCCGCAGTTCCCGTAATGGTTCCGGGATATCCTTACCGGCTGTACGGAGCGTGCGGGATTGCCGTTTATTCTTTTCCCTTCTTCCTGCACGTTCAGAGGAAGGGTCTTCCCGACCCAGTTCGATATTTTTTCGACCGCATGGTCCTTGTAATCGAAAGGCCTCCGGTTACCGGTCCCGTTGTTGAGGTAGCCTGCCGGAGCGCGGTAGGATTCCCCGTTCCACAGGGTGTCGACCCCGGAGAGGACCTCTCTGAGAAGTGGGGGAGTGGCATTCTTGGGGTAAAGGACCGTACTTGTCGGGGTGTCGGAGGGATAGGAGCTGTCCGCATGATCGAACAACCAATCCCTCCAGAACTTGCCGCTGGAAGAGGGACCTCCGGTCGATGGGTCTATGTATGTTGGGTCCTCGTCGGTAACTTTGGGATGCACAACGTACCAGTAGTATATGTCGGGGGGAAGGTCGAAAGATGTCCTCACGTTCGATCCGTTCACCCAGTATCTGATGGTGGAGGAACCTGACGAGTCCACGATGTCAGCATAGTCGATGTATCCATCGTTCCCGTAGAGCATCTCGACGTTCTCCAGGAACACTTCGGGGTAAACGGTCGACCTCTTCAGCACCTCGGGAGGTGTGTGCGAGATGGAGAACGCCAGCTCATCGAGGTACCTGTCCTCCGAGCAGTCAAGTATAAGCTGTGCATAGGCCGAGGACCTGCTGCTCCCGATCTCCAGGAATGTCCTTGTCAGGTTCGTCCTGGTCCATTCCGGGACCCTGGCGATAGCCGAAAGGACGTCATCCGGCAGGGGTGTCCGGGGGTTGTCCGGAACAATTCTACCCGACCGGGTGTCGAAATGGAACGATCCTATCTGGCCGGGAGACAGGAAGATGGAAGCGGAATACTGGTCAAGTACCTCCCAGGGCTTTTCCTGCTCGTTGGTATCTGCGGAAACGATCTTTGCGGCTGATATCGTTAGAAGGAGCATTATGATGCCGATGCTGAAGTAGCCACTGTTTCTGGACAAGGAGGGCCCCCTTTGACGATTCGGTCATCATCTATCTAAATCCTTCGAGAATTGGGGAATTGTTTGATCCTTCATTGAAAAAGGATGTGTGGGGGAAGGGATCTTGAAAAAGGTCATTGAATTGACGTGGATCCCTTTTTCAAGGTCCAGATAAAAAGAAAAGGTCCTTGGATGATCTTTTTTACCGTATTACATCATGATATAGCACTTTTTTGGGAAAAAATATTGGTTGACGAGAGAAAAAAGTGCGGGGGAAGGGATTTGAACCCTCGAAGGACTAACCACAGGATCCTAAGTCCTGCCTCTTTGACCGCTCGAGTACCCCCGCGTCGTTTGGGTGGTCCCCTAGTTGTAGGACCTTTGAACGAATGTAGAAAGTGACCCCCGATAAAATTGTTTCTGGTACTTTTATTCATCAGGTTCGTTGATGGGGATCTCCTCCAATAGCTCCTCATACATATCCAGAGCGAAGTTCAAGTCATCGATGGTATGGGTTGCCATTACGGAATTCCTGAGAAGGTTCCTGTCCTTTGGCGTTGCAGGGAAGACCACCGGGTTGGTATAGACCCCTTTATCCAGCAGTATTCTCCAGGATGCGACGGTGGGTGCTTCCTCCCCGATGATGACCGGAATTATCGGTGTCTCGGTGGACCCGATATCGAAACCAAGCTTTCTTAGACCGTCCTTTAGATATTTGGCGTTCTTCCAGAGCGCCTCCTTATGCTCCGGCTCATCCCTGATGATCTGAAGCGCCTTCATTGCGGTTGCAACGTTCGACGGAGGTGGCGCTGCTGAGAACATGAGGGACCTAGCAGCATGTTTTATCTCGAATATCAGGTCCTCCTTTCCGACTATGAAGCCTCCCATCGAGACCAGGGATTTTGAAAAGGTTCCCATTGTGATATCGACATCCAGATCGAAATGGGCCGCGGTCCCCCTTCCTTTTGGACCTATGACCCCGATACCGTGAGCGTCATCCACCATGATCATCACATCGTTCTCCCGGCATATCCTGTGGATATCCGGAAGCTTTGCAATATCACCCTCCATCGAAAAGACACCATCTGTGACCTCGAGGGCTCCAGCGGTCTCAGGGACTTGCCGGATCGCATCGTTAAGTGAGGACATATCGTTGTGCCTGTAGATCATCACATTTGCCCTCGACATCCTAGATCCATCGACGATCGACGCATGATTGTAACTGTCGGAGATTATGTAGTCATCCCTTCCAGCAAGAGCGTAGAGGGTGCCCAGATTGGTCTGATATCCGGTCGAGAACATGAGAGCCGCCTCCGCTCCCATGAAATCAGCGATCAGCTCTTCCATTTCCAGATGTATGTCCAGTGTCCCGTTGAGATACCTTGATCCCGTGCAACCGACCCCGTACCTGTCGATCGCTTCCTTTGCAGCTTTTTTGATCTCCGGGTGCTCGGTCAATCCGAGGTAATTGTTGGACCCGAGCATGACGGTGTCCATGCCGTTGATGTTAACTCTGTGTCCCTGCTCCCCCGTCACTGGTATGAAATAAGGATAGAGCCCCACCTCCATTGCCGATTCTATGACCAGTTTTGAAAATGGCGGCTTGTTCCCCTTCAGCATCCTTTTTTGCTCCATACCCATCACCCCGGATGAAATCATTATCAGCTATATAAAATTGGACAATAAGTTTCTTGATTGCGATGGGGGCGTGTAAAAGCTGTATATAGTGCGGGTCGCGAGAACGGAGAATATTTACCGAGAGTGATCCGAGCGGGAAAGGGGCGCCAATAATATTGTATCTATGAATAGTAATTTGAGAGAAAGGAGAGATGGCGCCCCGAACGGAACCTTTGTATCGTCAAATGATCGACGAAGATCCAGACACAAAGGTCAGCTGAAAAACGATTATCATAAGCATGGAAGCATTTTTCAGCGTGTAAAAGCTGTATCGAGTTCGGATCGCGAGAGCGGAGAATATTTGACGAGAGCGATCCGAACGGGAAAGGGGCGCCAATAATATTGGATCTATGAATAGTATTCTGAAAGAAAGGAGAAATGGCGCCCCGAACGGAACCTTTGTATCGTCAAATGATCGACGAAATTCCAGATACAAAGGTCAGCTGAAAAACGATTATCATAAGCATGGAAGCATTTTTCAGCGTGTAAAAGCTGTATCG
>JAFGJI010000260.1 GCA_016929175.1 Thermoplasmatota archaeon
AAGGCTCAGGGCAGAACCTGTTCGATCCACATCTATATGTCGAGGTCGAGAAGAACGTTCCGCTCTCCCGGGCTTCCATGAAAGTGTCAACCGTCAATTCGGACACCGGGCCCTGGATATCTGACCCTTCCATAGATGCGGGTTTGGATGGCAGCAACGAGTGGAAGTACTCCGGGACCGGTTACGGCGATTTCGGACGCAATTACCTCTATTCCGACGGCAGCACCGTCAAGACCAATTCATATTCCGGCAACCAGAACAAGGCGCTGGGCAACCTGATCCTTCCCCAGGGAGCAGAGGTTCATGAAGCGGGAATGACGGTCAAAGGAAGGTTCGAGGCCAACATCCCATCGATGACAACACTTGGAAGCGGTGGCGCGATCTCTTATACGCCCCAGTACATAAGGCTCGGCGATGTCACGGGAGATGGGGTCAACGATTCGATAATCTCAAGCGGGAAACCCGGCTACCTTTATCTCTACAGACAGGGAGATACCAGGGATTTCAAGTCAGAAAGGCTGAATGCCATATCTTCCTCCGTTTATGATTTTCTTATCTATGATGCGGATGATGATGGTGACAACGATATTGTCTACTCGACCTCGACCGGGGTCTACTGGTCGGAGAACAATGGTACTGGATACTTTGGGACCTCGAGGACTCTCACGACCTCGGCTTCGCCATACCTTATGGAACTCGGAGATATGGACGGGGACAATGATAACGAGATAGTAATGGCACTGCAGAATTTCCTGTGGTCCACGAACCAGACTGTAATATACATGCTGAAGCGCAGCTCGGGGTCAAGCCATGACCTGTGGCCGCTCTACAATACGGGTAAAAGCTCCGGAAGTGCAGCGATCAAGTTCCTGAAGATCGGTGACTGGAACAATGATGATTACCTTGATGTGTTCGGCGCCTTCACCAACAACAAGGTCTACACCTATGAAAATCCCGCATATTCATGGTACTACAACGATACGTCTAATATTACCTCCAAGACCAGATGGGACCAGGCCCAGGTCGTCTCGGAAACCTATTCGATCTACGGGTTCGATGTGGGCGATATAGACCGGGATGGTATGGCTGATGTCGTGACAGCACCTTACACGTATTACGGCTCCAATATCAAGTACTGGAGGAACAGAGGGTCCTCTTCTTGGACATCATACAATACCGTACCTGGCTATATCTACTATCCGCAATCCGTATCTCTGGCGGACCTCAACGACGATGGATACCTGGATATCTTCTTCTCGACCGGCTCTTACTACTATTACAACAGGGTGAGCTGGCTTGATAGCAAGAAGAGCCCGAACAAGAACAGCTGGACCGAGAACAATCTGCTTTCGGGTCAGACCAATTACGGTGCCAACTGTTTTGCGGGTGATGTTGATTCGGATGGTCATTCCGACGTCGGCCTGTTCTTCACCACCGACAGACAGGCCATAGTCTGGTTCAATTCCAAACCCTATTACGGATCGAACATCGAATCCGGGTTCATAGAGGACGGAGGTCTCGTTGGTTTCTCCGATCTGGAACCCTGTGATGTCGACCAGGACGGGGATGTTGATATGGTGATGACAGCATACAACAGCGGAACGGTCGGTTGGTACGAGAACGATTACAATGTTGATGGTGATGCCTTCGATGATAAATGGACCTTCCACAGGATAAGCGGGGTGGTGATAGGGGGTGCAAAGGAAGTAGCCTGGGGGGACATCGATGGGGACAAGGACATCGATGTTGCAGTCACCGGGTATGACAGCGGTCAGATAGCCTGGTTCGAGAATCCCGGGGACCCGAAAGCCCTGTGGAAATACCATTTCGTAGGAAGAATGACCTACGCTCTTGGGATTGGAGTGGCCGACTTCAACAAGGATGGTATAATGGAAATAGTTGCCTCTACAGGTTATTACTATTCCTACAGTATAATGCTTTATTATACCTCAAATCCCAAGGGTAACTGGAACAGCTACGGGATCTCGGGATCCGTTTCCTACTGCGGTGCGATCAACATCACTGATATGAACAAGGATGGTTACCTGGATGTCATCGTACCGGTGAACGGATACTCCGGAACTGCAAATATCTACCGGAATCCCATGCCCCTAAGTCCATTCAACCGTCAGTGGACAGTCATCTCTGCAATAGGCGGCCTCCAGTATCCTTACGAAGCCGTTCCCTTCGACATCGATAATGATGGCAATCTGGACCTCATAGCCACCCAGAACTATGGAAATGTCAAATGGGGGCGGGCGCCGTTAAATGCGAACTCCACCGGAGGCTGGCAGAGCTACGACCTCTCATCCGGCCTCAACTATGCCTTCGGAGTGGACGTCGATGATGTGGACCACGACGGAGCTGCCGATGTATTCGTCACCTCCAGGTACTGGTGGAACTATTACGTTAACGATAGAGGCCTCTACTGGTTCGAGGAGCCAGATGACAATACCAGGACCTGGCAGCTGAGGACGCTTGATTCAACTACCAGATCGAACTACGGGGTTGCTGTCGCGGACCTTGATCACAACGGCGTCACGGAGATATTCTCTTCTTCGTTCATGGACAATGTATTCAAGGTTTCGAGACCCACACTGCACTACCCGTCCAATCTGGCGATCGACCTTGGTAACGACGGCATCAGCGATTGGACATGGGGCACCACTCTCAGAGGTACCACCGAGGTCAGTTTCACCGATGAACTCCAGTATGTGATAGATAACAAACCTTCCGGGGTTGCTACCTCGACCGACGAATTCGGGAATCGCATGCTGAGCATTCCCATTTACATGAGGACCGGAACGGGGGGGAGGTTGACCGGATATGATATAGAGGTCAGATACAACACCACGCTCGTCGTGGACAATCAGGGTATGTTCATGAGGGAGCTGAGCAGGATAATACCTGATTACGGCGACTCCACCGACCCCACGGTCAGGATATATCTCCTATTCGGCGGAAAGAGTGAGGGTACAGCATTCATATCGGACATTCAGGTGGAGTACAACGCACCTCCAAAGCTTAAGTCCTCACTTCCTACCAAATTAACGGTCAACGAGGATTCTCTAAAACGAGGTGTGATCGACCTATCTCAGTACTTCACTGATGACTACGATCCACCAACGATGCTCAGCTACCGGGCAAGGATGGTAGGACCAGACTTTGATAAAGTGGCAGCATACATCGAGAACGGTGCCAACCTTACCATCGACTCGACCATCATCAAGGACTACAATGGAGAAACATACGTTCAGTTCGTTGTAAAGGATAACGGTGGACCGGGGATGACCCCTCCCAGAGAAATGGTAACGAACCCGATAAAGATCGATGTTATCCCTGTTGACGACCCTCCGATCCTGGGTAATGATACGCTCCCAGACAAATTCTACGGAAAGGAGGGGGAAGAGGTCATGGTAGCCGATCTGAACGGATTGTACCTTTTCTCGGATCCTGACGATCCCATTGGGCTGAGCCTCAGATACTATCCGGTTCTGGATTTTGAAAAGACCTACCCCCATGATATCACACAGGTATCGATCAGGATAAGCGATAAGAAGGTCTACGTCAAGAGCCTCGGGGACTGGAATGGCCTGAACATACCTGTCAGGATATATGGATACGACAGAATGGAGGTCAACCTACTCAACGACCCCTACCATACGACAACCATAGATATCCTGAACGTCAATGATCCGCCCACTTTCGCCCCCATCCCTCCGGTAACTGTCAGAGAGGACGTCCCGCAGAACAACGTTATCGACATGTCCCCCTATGCCGAGGATATAGATACACCGCCATTGGAACTTGATTACAGGATCCTGGGGCAAACCAACAGTACATTCTACAGGGTAATACAGGACGAGAACGATCCGAGCAAGATACATGTGAAACCTCTCGTTGAGAACTGGCACGGCATCGTGGATGTGGAGGTCATGGTGACGGATGGCGAATTCAACGCCACCAGCGGATTCCGGATATTCGTCAGTTCAGAGAACGACCCTCCGTCGATAGTCATAAAGGCCCCCATTGAAAACCGGCAGATCGAATCCGGGGAGTTCTCCATTGTTGGTGAAGCCCATGACCTGGAAGGCATCCATCGGGTGGAGGTCTGGTTCCAGGATGAATGGTATGAGGCAAATGGCAAGAACAACTGGGGCATCACCCTGATCGCCCCGGATTTCGGTACGATCACGGAGAATGTTCCGATCCAGGCAAGGGTGATCGATACCGATGGTAAGGTGGCTTTCGCATATGTCAACATCACCGTCAAGCCAAAGATCATCCCTCCACCATCGGATATCGATAATGACGGGTGGCCCAACTGGATCGATGATTTCCCCGAAGACCCATCAGAGTGGCTTGACAGTGACGATGACGGTGTAGGTGACAACTCCGATGCGTTCCCTGACAATCCTCTCTGGTCGAAGGACTCCGATAAGGACGGTATTGCCGATGAAGCTGATGAATACCCACTGGACCCCGAGAACAAGGAGTTCCCGATCATAATCACAAGAGTTCTGGAAGATAACAGGGATCTGACCGTTCCGATAGTGCTCTTCGTGATCGCTGGACTGTTGCTCGTTCTTGTTGTGATATCGGTGATCCTTTACATCAACAAGCGAAATGCGTCACTCGATCCGAGAAAGACCGTGGAATACTACAAACGGATGGAGAAACGCAGGGAGCTCCTCAGGAAGATATCCGGAAGGGACAAGCTTGAACAGTTACTGGAGCGGATGCAGATGAAGGACCTCAAGATGGGCAGGCAGCAAGCCCTGCCCTATGCACCGGGTACGCCCCCGGCCTCCATGAGGCCGGGACCTATGCTCCCGCCATCTCCGCAATATGTACAGCAGGTTCCTTACAGGCAGCTCCCGCCCCCTCCCGGGGGCAGTATGATGCATCCGGCTCATCCGCAGGGGCAGCAGCTTTCTCACAGGTACCCCCCACCACCAAGACCGCCCATGAGATGAGGTGCCCCGATACCGCAAGGGCGGCAGAATGATCCGGGACCGTAAATTGCCAAGGAAATGCTGGACCCCGATAACTGTGGTTTTCCCACATTTTCCCTGTTATCAAATAAAACCGCCGTTTTCTCGCATCTCCAGAAGTCGGTCCCTGACCTTCTCGGCCTGGAAACGGGCACCGATGTTCTTGAAGATCTGGTATGCCTCATCAAGATATCCTTTTGCCTCCTCGTATCTTGAAGATAGGATATATACCTCGCCGAGACTGTGTTTGGCCATTCCGAGCTCGTAGAGCATACCGAGACCCTCCAGCATCGTGATGGACCTGAGTATCATCGTTTCCGATTCCTCGAACCTCTGGTCGAGAGCCCTGACCTTGCCGATACTGAGGTAGGCTATGCCGAGACCAACCTTATCATCCCTGTCCTTCATGGCCTCCTCGCATGTATCGAATATGCTCGAAGCTTCACTGAACCGGTTCTGTCTTCCCCTGAGCTCGATGAAATTGATGATCGGCCACCAATAATCATGTCTTCCCTTTTCACTGGCTTTGTCGAATGCAAGCTCCAGTGCCTTTTCTGCCTCACCTATATCACCGGTCTGGAGATAGATACCGCCAATATTCGAATAACCAACCGATGCCCCAATGACATTGCTTGTTGTCTCCAGGTGCTTGATGCCCCTGTTGTAATAATCCAATGCTTTCTTGATGTCGCCTCGGTGATTGAAAACATTTCCTATATTGATGTACAAAGTTCCGATGGTATTGAGATCGTTCTCTATCTTTGCATATTGAAGCGATTTCGAGAACATCTCGAGGGACCTTGGATAGTCGGCCATTCTCCAGTATGTATATCCAAGGCCCATGAAGGAATGGGCGATTATCTCGGAGTAACTCCTGTCCTGCGGTATACTGACG
>JAFGJI010000261.1 GCA_016929175.1 Thermoplasmatota archaeon
ATCCATACGCTGTAGGAATAGGGCGGGTCCCTTGCAAGCTCATCCGACAGAAGGTCCCTGTAATTTTCATCGTTCCCCGTGACGTTGATGATCAAATAACCCTCCGTGACGTTGGCGGAGAGGTAGTACGGGCGGGCCATCCCGTAGTTGATGTATTCCTTCAGAGGGTCCCGGGGGTCGGGGTTGTATTTGAAGTACATCGACCGGTGGACGGTGTGGTACGCATCGGCTCCCTCGAGGACCCATTCATCGTTGATGGATACGTTCATCGAGTACAATCCCTTTTCCAGGTCCCCGAGCCAGACCACCAATCTGTAGCTCCCGTTGGGCACATCGACCCTGAAGGATACGGCCTCCTCGGACCTCACTCCATCAACCGTCAGGTCATCCCCGTATTCTCCGAACACCCAGCTTCTCTGAAGAACGCTCGGAGACACCTCGGACAGCATACGTGTGGTCACCTGGAACTCGTTCGCTGGCTGCAGCAGGCCGAACCCTTTCCCGGCATCATAGCCGGTCGAACCCATGACAGATGTCCAACCATCCTTCAGGGGTGAGGTCCTGGAGCCAAAATCGAAACGAAGGGAGGTCGGTTCTTCGGATGAGGAAAGTCCTTCATTGCTTCCAGTATACGACAATATCCCCAGCATTCCCGCACCGACCAGAACCGCTGCAATGACCAGATGGATGACCCTGATGCTTCTCATCTTCGACCCCCGATGTCAATCACCTAATGACATAATTAAAGTATGGTTGGAAAGATATCCATCGGGCACCGGAAAGTAATGTATCTTCCGACCGTATGGGGACGCTTCGACACGGGCTCCTGATGACCTTCATCTTACAGGTCAATGCCGTAGATGGCCCCGAACTTGTTCCTGAGATGATCTATGAAATGGGACTCGTCCAGTTCTTTTCCGGTAACCACCCTGACGAGTTCCGATGCCGGGTAAAGCTTCCCCTTCTCGTGAATGTTGCTTCTAAGCCAGGTCAGGATGGGGCCGAACTCGCCTCTCTCAATGGAAGCCTCCACATCAATGTCCTTCTTCATGGCATCGAAGAACTGGGCGGCGTAGAGGTTCCCGAGGGTATATGTCGGGAAATACCCGAAGGACCCGAACGACCAGTGTATGTCCTGGAGGCATCCCACGCCATCGTTCTCCACAACGACCCCCAGGTACTTCTCGTAACCCTCGTTCCATGCCTGGGGGATCTCACGGACATCAAGTCTGCCGTTGAATATCTCGATCTCCAGTTCGAACCTGATCAGTATGTGCATGCTGTACGTGACCTCGTCAGCCTCGATCCTGATAAGTGAGGGTCTGACACGGTTCACTGTCTGGTAGAAATCTTCAAGAGGAAGGGCAGAGAGCCCCGGGAAGGCGCTCTGAAGGTCCGGATAGTAACGCTTCCAGAATGGGAGGGACCTTCCGATGAGATTCTCCCACATCCTCGACTGAGACTCATGGATACCGAGAGAGCAAGCCTCTCCCAGAGGGGTGTGCATGTTCTCCTTCAGGAAACCCTGTTCGTAAAGGGCGTGCCCTCCCTCGTGAATGCACGAGAACAGTGCAGGCCGCAGATCGTTCTCGTAGAAATGAGTGGTTATCCTGGTGTCGTCCCCCGTGCCGATGGTGAAAGGATGCTCCGTGGTGTCAAGACGCCCTCTCTCGAAATCGTAGCCTATATCAACAAGGATACGACGGCAGAAGCTTTCCTGAGCTTCTCTTGGGAATTTACCAGAGATATCTATTCGCTGGCCCTCGGCCTCCGAGATGCGCTCGATGACCGGGACCAGCCTCTTCTTGAGGCGTTCGAGGACTTCCCTGACCTGAGCGGTCCTGGTATAGGGCTCGTACTCCTCGAGCATGGCATCGTAGGGTATGTCCGGGTACCCCACCTTCTCGGCCACCTTCTTCTTGAGCTCGAGCATGTGCTCCAGGTTCGGGGCGAAGATGCTGAAGTCCTTCTTCTGTTTGGCCTCGGCCCATGCCTGAACGGAAAGGGGCTCCGATCTCGCTATCTCGGCCTCCAGCTCCTCCGGGACGGAGGTCTTCCTTTTGTATATCCTCCGGATCTCCCTGACGACAGCGGCTCTCGTCCCGCTCAGGTCTTCGCCCTCGAGCCTGTCAAGGAGGTATCCTACCCTGGGGTCGGTCACCTTTCTGTGGACCAGCTTCGATAGGAATGCGGACTGGCCCCCTCTACCAGCGGCTGCCTTCCTGGGCATGTAGGTGTTCTGGTCCCACCCAAGCAGGGACGATATATCGCCTATGGTCGATATCTCATCATATATCCCGATAAGTTCGTTGTACGCATCCATGGATCTTCTCTCCGTATCTACAATACCTATCATGTTGTTAAATCTGTCCCTGGATGTGACCGTTCGCCGGCTGTTCGAAGCTTCCGGGCGTATCGGGCCCGGTATTGATATCACGGGATTACCGGGCTAAAGACGTTTAAAAAACAGTGAGCGGCCCCTTTGGTAGCAATTAAATTTTTATACTGCTTATGTGAGGTTACTTTTTTTTTGGTTTTGTATTTATACGGACCCGACCAAATATATGATCGAGGAAGAACGGGAACACCTTACTTCCTCTCCATTCAAAGAGGTGATGATGGTGAACGAATTCACAAAACCCGCATTTGCCCTGATCATCGTGGACATACTCATGTGTAGGAAGAGAACACACGAGATCACGTCATCCTCCGTTGCAATTCATAGAATATAGCACGTGCGCCTCTGGAAGCCCACCCAAGAAAGGTCGCCACTTGGAACCCGGAACGGGCCCGAACATCTTCTCGTCACCCGCATGGGCCCGTTCACATCTTTTCGTTCAGTATGATGTGTCCACAGGCTCCATCCTGGTTTTTAGGCCTCCGCAGCAGGGACCTGTTCCCTTCCCGGCCCCATCTACCAACTGTTAAATAATCAACAAGACAATTATACCTGCAGGATTCCGCTAGAAGAGGAAGGATATGAGATTCCAGGACTATTTCCGGGTAAACAAATGCGTCTTGGAGGAGTCTGGGTTCAATCCATACTATCTTGAGATACAATCTTGCTTGGGAAACAGGATGAGGATCCAAGGGAAGAAAGTGATCTCATTGGGTTCCAATGATTACCTGGGTCTTGCAAAC
>JAFGJI010000262.1 GCA_016929175.1 Thermoplasmatota archaeon
AGGGATGGGGGGCCGGGTTGGACTTAAAGGAACGGATGGTGTGGTCGAAGAGGCCATTTCCAGGGGAGCCGAGCCCCGGGCCCCTCAAAGAGCTATCGAGGCACTTGAAAGGCTGAAGGAAGCCTATACCAGACACAGGTTGAAAGAAGATATCCTCTGGCTGACCGCCGGCGGCGAGATGGGCGAGGATGAGCTTGCCTTCCTGGATATGGGCATATGGGAGATCGAGAAGGTCCATGATCCGGGTGATCGAACGACCGGTGAGGACACAAGGGAGACCGTGAGAAAGGCCATCGAGGCCGGTGCCTCCCTTTTGGTGTTCTGCGGCGGCGACGGGACAGCAAGGGACGTGTTCTCCGTTGCCGGAAAGCACCCTATTTTCGGAATACCTTCCGGTGTGAAGATGCACTCGGGGGTCTTCGCCGTCGATCCGCGAACAGCAGGCGAGCTTCTCGAGTTTTACATCCGGGGGGAGATGACAACCGGCGAAGGGGAGATCATGGACCTGGACGAGAATCTGTACAGGGAAGGGGAATGGAACATCAAGCTTTTCGGGATCGGAACCACCCTGTTCGAGCCAGCCTTCGTTCAGACAGGGAAGTTCGTGGTGGAGGAGCAGGGGACGGAGGTCTTCATTTCCGAGATCTCGGACGACATCATGGAGAGGATCGAGGAAGAGCCCGATTCCGTCTTCGTCCTCGGACCGGGCGGAACCCTCGAGGCGATCGGGGAAGCCATCGGGATAGACAAGACCCTTCTCGGAATAGACGTGGTAAAAGGAGGAAAGCTGCTCGGAAAGGACCTGGGCGAGGAGGGCATCCTCGATATCCTCGAAAGGGAAGGGGTAGGAGGGGGAACACCGGCATATCTGGTGGTCTCGCCCATAGGCGGGCAGGGCTTCTTTCTTGGGCGTGGCAACCTTCAGCTCAGCCCAAGGGTAATAAGGAAGATAGGTTGCCGAAATATCATCGTGGTGAGCGTACCGCAGAAACTCGACAGGACGGAGGCATTGAGGGTTGACACATCGGACAGTGATCTCGACATGGAGATAAGGTCACAGAAGAGTGTGAAGGTATTGACCGGATACAGAACTTACCGGATCAAAAAAATAAAATGAGAAGGGGCCGAAGCCCCTTCATGTTCACTACAGGTTCTACTCGAAGGAGACACCGCAACTTGGACAGCTGTCAAGGTCCTCTTCCACCACGGCACCGCAGTTCGGGCATTCAAGAGCAAGCTCGAATTCCGCCCCGCAGTTCCCGCAACGGGAATCATATGGTCCGAGAGGCGCACCGCACTCGGGGCAGACATCGCCTATCTCTTCTTCTGTCCTCTCCATCTCATCTATCAGGGTTTCGATGTCCTGGATCTCCTGCATCTCGGATTCCTCGGGGAAGCCAAGGGTCTCCTCGACCTCGACTGTCTCCTCCATGCCCATGGTCGGAGGAACGAGCATCTCATCCATCTCTTCCTCGTATTCCTCCTCCATCATGGGATCTTCTAACTCATCCTCGCCCATGACGGCCGATGCAGGCTCTCCGAAGGACTGGGGCTCCGGAGGTATGGGTTCCATCTCTTCCGGCTCCTCCTCCAGATCCCTACCCTTCATGACGAAATATACACCGATTATCACGGCAATCACGACGACCACGATCAGTATTATGACCCAGATCGGGAATTCGGATCCCTGTTCGGCCTCGGTGATCTCGATCCATGCGAAAGCCTCATCCTCACCTCCGGAACCGTCTGTCACGTGGAGTCTGAATGTGTAGAAACCTGGCTCGAAATCGTCAAGGTCGACCACGACGTCCTTCGTGGTCGCGGACCATACGGCCCTCTCATCAACGGTCCACTGATAGCTAAGATCGTCACCGTCAACATCGGTCACCTCGGGAGTGAGGAACAGGTCCTTATCCTTGGATATCGGTGATCCGGAAAAATCAATGGCACCGATAACGGGATGATGATTGGTGATCCCGCTGTCGAAGGGAGCGGTGTCCTCATCGTTCGGGATACCATCTCCGTCTATATCATCGTCATCGTCCGTGAAGAGTCCGTCACCGTCGATGTCAAGCTCCACCACATCAGATAGGGAGAGAGGAAGGTCGCCCTCGTAATCATCAACGTGGGATATCACATCCACCCAGTTCTCCCTGGGCTCCACGGGATCGATGGAAGCAGTTACGTAGTGGAACATCTCTATGATGAACTGGCCCCCCGCATCCTCCTCCAGAGGATAGATCACAGGGTTCACGATCGTACCGTCCGCGGGGGCGTCAAGGACGACCACCGTATTGCCGTTCACGGCCTCGTAAAGGTATCCGTATTCGGAGGAGCGAAAATCAGAAGCCCTGGCTCCTGTTCGGAAAAGAACCTCCTCCCCGTACTCGATGTAGATGCCCGCATTGCTCCCGCTCAACTCGAAGAGGTAGAACTCGTGGTCAACATCGATCACCATGTAGGGATACGGGAAAGGCTCCACAGAATACCTGTTGGTCGAGCCCGGATCCTCCGTCTGTTCATCTGCCACCTTGAGATCGATGGCACTGGAACCAACCCTTGTACCGGGGGCCGAGGGGGCCTTGAAATCAAGGGTCACGGTCACGCCCTCGCTGATGCCCATCAAAGACTCATGGTCAAGGGCATCGTCTATGTTCCCCGCAACATCATACTGGGCCGAACCTCCGAAGTTCCTGCCCGGAAGATCATCACGGGCCGAAAGTCTGGCAATATCCGACGAAGGAGCGGAATAATCCCATTCATGGGTGAAAAGAGGATCGAACCACTCCGTGGTGGCATTCTCCATCGTGGCTCCCGGTATCGAGATGTAGATGGTGTCGATATCGTTGTCCTCGTCATTGTTGGTTACAGTGAAATCCAGGCTGGCGTCCTGTGAAGCACCAAGGATTATCAGGTCCGAAGGAAAGCTCGGAATACCGAGATGTCCCGTGTTCCTCTCCATTACAACCGTGAAATCGTCCTGGCCAAAATCATCCCCAACCGTTCCGTGCGATCTGTCAAGATAGGCTACAGCCCCGAAGGCTGCAAAGAACAGTATGGCAGCGACCGTGACTATCAATCTTTCCCTTGTTTTCCCATTCATCCTTTCATCTCCTTGCGGAGGACATCCCTCTGTTGATTGCCCTCAGCTTCAGCTGACATGAGTTCCTAACACCAGGGGGTATAAAAAACCTTTCTTCATAGTTATCATCACTGGATATTCAAAAAGCAATGTTCTTTTTTAAAGATCCACTGTGGAATAAATACCCATCAGGCCGCACCCTGGAGTATGAGGTAGACCTTCCTGATAACGATAAAGGTGAATATGAACAAAAATGTGTAAATAAAGAAGTTCATCCGGTCCTTCAAAGGGTCCGATGTATACATATCGGTTAACTCCCTCAACACCAGGATACCGAGCAGGATCAGGACGAAAAGCACCTCAAGGGATTCCACGAATACCAGGCAGAGTGCGACCCAGAGACCCAGTGCCAGGATCATTTTGATCTCCGGTCTCATTTCAACCCCCCCTTCTCATCTCGTAGACCACTCCTTTTCCGGTCCTCTCGACGCTCTGTATCCTCAGAGGCCCCTTCATGATCCTCGATGTTGCGGTGAGAACCGCAGAGCACCCCGGGCAGCCAACCTTCTCGTGGAGATCGGGGTGGTCCTCCCACAGGATATTGCACACCGGTCCCAGTCTGGAATTCTCGATCTCCACCTTCACACTGTCGCCCCGAACCCTGACCTGGATCGACCCGAAAAGTCCGGTCCCCTTCCCGAGCTTCTCCAATGCTTCCGTGGCATCCGATATGGATGAATCCCTGAACTTCTCACCCGTGTCGATCTCTATCCTGTCGACCAGGGCCTTTCCGGGAGGGATTATCGACAGACCCATTGACGGGCCGGTGGTTCCGACGTTGAATACCTGCTCAGATGCCAGGGGAGGGATGGGGAGGATATTACTCTCTGCGGGTATGTACACCCTGTCCTCCCTCAGCCGACCTCCGGCTGGAATGTAGACGCCCTTACCCTCGAGGTTCATTCCTTTTACAAGGCGTCCCATGTTCCTGCCCTGGGTGAGAAGGAAAGGATCGGTGAGCTCCTGAGGGACCACCCTGATCGAGAAGAGGAACAGAACGAGAAGACCAAGGATCAGGACGCCAAAACCGGCCCTGAGAAGAAATTCCGCCGTCCTTCCGGGGAAGGCGAGACCTGGATCGAAACCTAGCTCCCCTGACAGAAATATCATCAGAAGGCCTCCCCCGGCAAAAAAAACACCGCCGATCCTAATGAAGGCCTCCCTGAGCTCCATCATACCAACTATGGCATCGGTATAGATAAACGTGTCGAAACCTTTATCCCGTTGGTTTTTACTAGACCAGCGGTCGGGATGCCGTAAAACGACGGCCGGAGACCCGGATGAACCACTGGCAGGGATGCAATGATAGAACCCGTCAAGACAGCTTACCGTTACTTTCTCATAATGGGGACCGGGATCACACTGCTTGTGATATCCGTAATGGTTCCGGTGCTATCCTCGGATGCGGATTTCTCCATCTACAATAGCGGATGGAACGGATGCTCCGATCTTGGCAGGGATGTCTACCGGACCGGTTCGTTCATTCCTACGGTTGATATTTCAGGATCCACGGAGGAAAGGGTGGCGCATGGGTCTTTTTCGGAACTGAGAGATATGATAAGGCCAGGAGAAACTTCCCTGATGATCATAGGCCCCTCAACGGAGTTCACCAGGATCGAGGGGGAATTCGTTCACGACTTGCTGATGAGGGGGGGGACCCTGCTTCTCGCGGATGATTTCGGGACGGGGAACCAGCTCCTCTCGTATCTGAACACCACCACCCGGATCACCGAAAAGAGGATGCTGGACCTGTCCTATATGAAGGACACTGGATTTTCCGTGACCACAGAGACCACGGACCATCCCGTCTGCGACAATGTATCCATGCTGATGCTGAACGCTCCATCCACTATTTCCCCATCACCGGGCGCCCGCTCCGTTCTCAACTCGTCCAGGACCTCATGGATCGATCTGGACGGGGACGAAAGGTTGGGTGATGATGAGCCTCTTGGGCCGTTTCCCCTGATGACCGTTGAAAAATACGGCAGGGGTGAGCTCATCGTGCTATCCGAACCCAGCCTTCTTATCAACCAGATGAACGATCATATGGACAACGGGAGATTCGTTCTGAACATCGTCGATATTGTTACCGCGGGAAAGGAAACGACCGTTATAGACGAATCCCACAGGGATGTGAACGACCCCGTCCGTTTCATGAACTTCATGGTCACCGACCTTGGAACGGATCAGAAGGTCGGTCTGCTTGTCCTTGTCACCGTAATATTCATCTTCCTCAACACCCCCTTTCCGGGAAAGATTATGAAGGGAGCGAGAAAACTCATCGACAGGGTCTTTCAGGAAAGGGAGAGGGCAAAAGAGAAATCGGATGAACCCCTGGAAGTGGTGGCCTCAAGGCATCCGGATTGGGACCGGAGGGTTCTCGAAAGGCTCGTGAAAGAGATAGAGGGTAACACATGACAACAAGGTCCAGGCAGATATTCGAGATGGTGAAGGCCGAGGCATCCAGGTCGATAATAGGCTATGAGGACATCGTGGAGGATTTCCTCATATGCCTTTCGGCCGGTGGTCACATTCTCCTGGAGGGTGTGCCGGGTATCGCAAAGACCACGCTTGCCAAGGCTCTCTCTGATATAGTGGGGCTCGAGTTCAAGAGGATCCAGTTCACACAGGACCTGCTCCCGTCCGACATCACCGGACACTACTTCTTCAATCAGAAGGAGCAGGAGTTCCAGTTCAGGAAGGGGCCCATATTCGCGAACGTGGTCCTTGCCGATGAGATCAACAGGGCACCGACCAAGACCCAATCGGCACTTCTGGAGGCCATGGAAGAAAAACAGGTCACCGTTGAGGGGACCACCTTCAAACTCCAGGAACCTTTCCTGGTCATTGCCACCATCAACCCTGTCGAGCACGAAGGCGTCTACACACTCCCCGAGGCCCAGCTGGACAGGTTCATGATCAAGGGCCGCATGGGCTACCTCGGACCGGAGGATGAATTGAAACTTCTCCACATGAAGAACAGGGACTGGAAGAGAACGGGGCATTCCAGGGTGCCCATGGACCCTTTCCCGATACTGAAGGAGGAGATAGGAGCATGCAGGGCCGATCCAACGATACTCATCTACATCCGCGATATCATAAAGGAGACGCGGGGAGACAAGCAGATCGTACTCGGCGGAAGTCCCCGTGCGGGTGAACAGGTACTCTACGCTGCAAAGGCCGCTGCAATCCTGTCCGGCCGGAATTACGTCATACCAGATGATGTCAAGAGAGTTGCGGGGAAGGTACTTCCCCACAGGATGTCCCTGTCCCTTGACACGGAACTCGAGGGAATATCATCAAGGACGGTGATCGATATGATCATCGA
>JAFGJI010000263.1 GCA_016929175.1 Thermoplasmatota archaeon
CAACGATATACACGTTAGGATGTCTTTTGGGATATCCGAACCCTCGGGGGCTTACTTCATAAATTCGACTGTCCCGGCAGAGCATCCCCCGGCTCCAGGGGCTGTCTTCGTCACCCACATGGAGTTCACACCTCTTCCGAAGTATGCATCCTACAGGTTCGAATGGGCCAACGTCTCCATGGGTTTTATAGGCAAGGAGTTCCCCATTGCAATGCATCAGGATAGGCTTGCCCTCTATTATTTTGATGGCGATCTCCAGCAGTGGCAAAGGGCCCCGATCTCCGGTGTCCGATTGAACGATAGCACGGTCTATGGCAATTTCAGCGACCTGAGGGCCGGTTTCTATGCCATAGGAATACTGGATAACAGCGCTCCCGAGTTCAGGCACGACCCGGAGATCAACGTATTCAGACAGGTGGATGATAATGTCTACACCTTCAAGGTCGAGTATCGTGATGAGGATGGTAACGTTCCCCGCTCCATAAGACTGCACCTTGATGACCTCCAGGAGTACGAATTGGAGGTCCAGGGCTTCCAGGGTTCGGTCATTCATTACACCACATACTTCGTCGAGGATGTGGAACTGTCCCCGAGCTGGCATTCCTACTATTTCGAGGCTGATGATGGTTTCTTCATCGCCCGGTCTCGAAATTATGAGGTATCGATCCTGAATTCCCCTCCCGTTGCCGCTATAGTTCCACCTTCCGATGGTATTCTGAAGGTGCGGGAGAATTACCAGTTCTCTGCGGAGGGAAGCTTCGACCCGGACGGAGACCAGCTGACATACAGCTGGGATTTCGATGACAGGGGCGACGGTCTCGACAGGGATGCAATAGGCAAGGCTGTCGGGCATACTTTCTATACGCCCGGCATATACAACGTCACGCTTACCGTCTCCGACGGCAAGACCGAGACCCACAGGACAATAATAGTCACCGTGATAGATGAGGCGGAGGAAGACACCCTCGAGCCCTGGCTGCTCATCGGGCTTGTTGTCGTTCTTTCCATCCTGATCGTTGCCGTTGTGATATTCATTGTCCTTTCCAAGAAAGGCCACGAGGAGCAGAACGAGATGTCGAAGCTCGCAGAGGAGACATGGGACTGCCCCGAGTGCGGCAGGACCATTTCCAAGACTGTCGAGGAATGCCCGGCATGCGGTTACGAATACGACCCCCTCGATCTCGAGGAGGATGACATCGAGGAGATGTGAAGGGTGATCAATTCAAGATGATGGGATTTCCAACATTCGCGGGACCGGGGAATGTTCCTTGTTTTTTCTGCCGGCCCAATCTATATATAAGAGAACCTCAATCGGCCTTCCTCCGAAGGTGAACCAATGGGAAACATAAGGCCGACTTTCATCAAAAGGACCGCGATCGAGTTGCTGAAGATGTACCCCGATCAGTTCAGCGATGATTTCGAGCACAACAAGGAAGCCCTGAACAGGCTTGCCGAATTCTCCACCGTTCCCCTTCGCAACAGGGTAGCAGGCTACGTTACCCGTTACAGAATGGTCCTCGCCAACAAGGTATGATACTTTCGGCCATCTCCCTTGCTTTTCCTTATAAATGGTTCTGAAGTAGCTTTTACTGTATGAGGAAGGGCCCGCTCGGGCCTCCCGCATGCATCCCTAACCGAAGGGCGGGGTTTCCTATCCCCTTTTTCCCCGTCCACTTTTCTCCGTTCAGTTCGTTCCTTGTTCTCCTTAACGTCCCAGTGGAAGGAAAGGTCCGGGGCAAGGTGTCCCGTCAAGTGTATCCTGATGTTGAAAGAGGTTCGCGGTGATACCGCACCCCCCACTAGCCATTCTTCAGGCCGATGGTTTTTTCTAATTACAGCAACATTATTGGACATGGGCACCGGAAAGGAAAGGGACGTGAAGTATACCATCCCACGGGAGGAGGTGGTCATCGAGGCAGTAATGGATATACTCAATGAAGCAATGACCATACGTTCCCAGACACTTTTCCACAGGCTGGTGAAGGCGAAAATGCGCGAGATGGGTCTGAGAAGGTTCCGTCTGTCTCCCAGGAGGCTCAGAATGATAACAGCAAAACTGGACAACGTGGACCTGCTCATCTACTGCAGAGAGGGGGAAAGGAGGTCACGAAGGAGCATGTGCCCGGTATGCGGTGCCAGCATGATCGATATCAGGAACTCCACCCTTTACGGATGGGAGGTCTCCACGGGAAAAGCATGCAAGACCTGCAGCTACTGGACCGGCGCCCGGGAGAGGATCCCCACGCGGTATGTTTTCACGCTGGAGAAGGAGAGATATCTGGGAGAGACCATGGAAGCGAAGGGCTGATGATGGACGAGGAAAATTTCTTCAAAGCCCTTGAAAAGGGCGAGATCGAACAGGCAGGGAGGATACTTGACGGGATGAAGCCGGGTCTTACGAGAACACGGACCCTCTACCTGGAAGGTATGCTTCTCGAAGCCAGCTATGAGCTGGAAGAAGCTCTGAAGAAGTTCAACATGGCACTCGTCCTTCATCTCTCGGACCCCTCCATATGGCTTGCCAAGGCCAACGTCCTGAAGGAGCTCGGGAAGCTGGAAATGGCCCGGAGGGCCGTTGACAGGGCCTGCAGGTTGTCTTCGGGGAATCCTGCAGCCCATCTTCTCTACGGTGACATCCTCTACCGGATGAAGGACTATACCGGTGCATCCCGGCAGATAGACATCGCCCTGGACCTGGCACCCGGGGATGCAGAGGTCCTGACCCTCAAGGGGATACTTGTCTCCATTCTTGACCAGGATTACAGGGAAGCCCTGAAATACTTCGATTCCGCCCTTGGATCCGATGACGGTTACAACAAGGCATGGACGAACAGGGGGATCGCACTTCGTCAGATCGGGGACCAGGACGGCGCACTTTATTCGTTCCAGAAGGCCCTGATACTCGATGAGGGCGACAAGGTCGCAAAAAAGATGCTGGAGAAGATGGGGGCCGGGAGGTTCATCGTCGGGTCCGGGAGGAAGGAGAAGAGGATGTCCCTGAAGACCCACAGATATTTCGCAGAGTCATCTTCTTCCGGGGCCCGGAGAGAAAAGAGGCCCCGTAAAAGCCATATCTCCGATGACGATGAAGATGAGACGGGAAACCGGGAAGAGCTCGAGGAGGAAGATATGACGGAAGAGGGATGGGAGGAGGTCGAGGAGGAAGAAGAGGTCGGGGAGGAGGGGC
>JAFGJI010000264.1 GCA_016929175.1 Thermoplasmatota archaeon
GGAGATCAAGGCCAAGACGGAAGAGTTATCGGAAGCTTCCCAGAAACTCTTTGCACAGATGTATCAGCAGGCATCAAAGGCCTCGAAGCCTCCGATGGAAGAGGAAGATGAGGAACCTCCCTCAACCGAGAAGGAGGAGGATGACGACTATATAGACGTCGAAGCGGAGGACAAGTGATGGTGACCAGGGGCATTATGCCCCGTCTCACACCTTCTTTAAAGGCCGTGCAATGATGAAGAAGGACTACTACGAGATACTCGGCGTCCAGAAGGATGCGCCCAAGGCAGACATCGAGAAGGCCTACCGCAAGCTGGCTCTGAAATACCATCCGGACAGGAACCCGGAGGATCCTTCGGCTGCAAAGAAATTTACGGAGGTAACGGAAGCCTACGAGGTTCTCTCTGACGATGGGAAAAGGTCACAGTATGACCAGTACGGGTTCACCACTGAAGATGGCGAGATGCCGCACTACCAGTATCAACATGTGGACCTTGACGAAGCCCTTAAGATGTTCATGCGGTCCTTCGGAGGAGGGTTCGGGTCATTCTTCGGAGGGGGAGACCCCTTCGAAGAGAGGTCCCGCCGCGGAAGGGGCCCTGTGAAGGGAGATGATCGGTTGACATCGGTCCGGATCACCCTTGAGGAAGCGGCTAACGGTGTCGAGAAGGAGATCGAGGTAGTCCACCTGATCAGCTGTTCGACATGCAACGGCTCCGGCTCCGCATATGGGGAGGAGTCGGTGGAATGCCCCGAATGCAACGGAACCGGAAGCATGCGGATGGTCAAGAACCTTGGACCGGTCCAGTACGTGACGACAAAGACATGCCCGAGATGCAACGGGGAGGGTCAGATCATCAAGGACCCGTGCCCGAAGTGCAGGGGAAAGAAGAAAGTAAGGGAGAGGATCATCAAATCGGTGAACATCCCCCCTGGAGTGGATACGGGGAACCGGCTGAGGGTCTCGGGCATGGGTGATTCTGGAGAGAAGGGTGGCCCGTCAGGTGACCTCTATGTTGCCGTGGAGATCCGCCCCCATCCGTTCTTCGAGAGAAGGGACGATGATGTAAGATGCAATATCACCATCACATATCCCCAGGCGGTGTTGGGTACCAAAGTGGAGATACGGACACTTCAAGGCCCCGTTGAGGTCAGGATCCCTTCAGGCACTCAGCCAAACAGCACTCTGCGGATAAGGGGCAAGGGAATGCCCAGCCTGAGGGGTCGACGGACCGGCGATCTCTACGTGAACGTGAACGTGGATGTTCCCAAACATCCCGGGATACGGGAAAGGAAGACAATAAAGAAGCTCTCCGAGGTGCTCGGCGATCGCACGAAGTTCAACTATTGATCATTCAGGATAAGCTCCGACAATACTCCTCCGTCCGGTGTCATTGTCAGGCTCTTCACGATCAGTCTTTGGGGTGGATCCGTAAAGCCGCTGCCACCCATTATGGATGGCCCTTTGCCCCCTACCAGGATCGGCGCGAAATAGATGGTGAAGCGGTCGAAACATCCTGACCTCACAAACTCCCAGATGACTTCCGACCCGCCTTCCACCAGGATCCTTTCGATCCCCCTATCGAAAAGGGCGGTAAGTACGGATGGGATATCGAGCCGTGTACTTCCCGTCTCCATCTCGATGATCACAAGGTCAAGGTCTTCCCGGACCGCTGTTTCCTGCATTCCCATATACCATTTTCTGTCGCACAGGCTCGAAGTGATGACGATCGATCTGCCCGCGGTCCTGAGGAACCTTGATGCTGCAGGGATCCTGCCTGCACCATCCAGGACTACCTTGGTGAGTGAAGGGGCGTTCTCGATCAGGTCGTCCTTTATCGTCAACTTGGGATCGTCCGTTATGATGGTCCCTGCTCCGACGAGGATCGCTCCGATATCTGCCCTGAGCCGATGGACCCTTTCCACATCCCACGGTCCGGAGATACGCAGCCTTGACCCGTCTGGTGAAGCGATCTTGCCGTCGAACGAGGACGCACAGTTCATATGAATGAAAGGTCGACCCATGATGCCCTGTAGTGTTGGGATGGTCTATATCATATTTTCCGCTGGTGAGTGGAAACTAAAGTGATAGTAATTGTTAAAAGGTTATTATGTGCTAGACCTTTTCAATTCAGGTGGTAAAGCGAAATGGATGATATCGAGATCTACGAGTACCGGCGTCTGGACCTCAGGGATTCCTTTATAATAGACGGTTTTCCAAGCGTGGGGCTCGTCAGCACCATCACAGCAAGTTATATCGTGGCAGCCCTGGACATGGAACTTATCGGGATAATGGATTCCGTTTACTTCCCTACCGTTTCCGTGATCAGGGACGGGGAGCCCCATCATCCAGTAAGGTTCTACGCGGGGGACCTGGAAGGTCCCGATGGCGATTGGACACGGCTCGTGGTGTTCCTCTCGGAGTTCCAGCCGCCTTCGAACCTGATCAAACTCATCTGCAACACAATGATGGATTGGGCCCAGGAGCAGAAATGCTCGTGCATGATATCTCCGGAGGGATTGGTGATAGAGGGCGAAGGGCAGCCCCCCTCGCAGGGCAGCAGTGAAGGAGCAGGGGAAGATAATCCCCAGGAAACGGCCGCAACTGCTCCAGCTCAACTCCCCGCCGGTGAGAAGACCGTGTACGGTCTCTCCTCTACATCCTCCGGAAAGGACCGCCTTCACAGGTCCAAGATCCCCATATTCCCCGAAGGCCTCATATCCGGCATTCCCGGGGTGCTTCTCAACGAGGGAAAGAAGCGGAACTTTGAGGTAACCTGCCTCCTCGCGGAGGCCAGGGACAACATACCCGATGCCAGGGCGGCTGCCGGCATAATAGAGGTGCTCAGGAACATCATCCCATATCTGGAGATAGACCTGGCCCCGCTCTATGCCGAAGCAGACCTGCTGGAGGCCAAGATGAGGGGCTACCAGAAGATCAGCAAACCCGGAGGAAAAAAGACCATACCCTCGCCTTCGATGTATGGATGATCTATTTCAGTTCTCTGGCGACGAACCCCCTGCTGGCCGGTGGAAGTTCCTTCCGTTTCTCTTTTTTGGGGCGTCCTTTTCTCTTCCGGGAAGAAGATACGACGATCGCCTCGAGAACGCTTGATCCTGTCCTTTCGTTGTATCTCTCGTTCATCTCGCCCACTATTCTGGATATGAGGTCCCCTTTGGAATACCATTGAGTGGTCAGGGCACGTGCTGTCCCTTTCGCGTTCGCACGATAGAAGAAGTAGAGCATCCGGTTGAAGAATATCTCGCTTGCCAGCTGATAGTTGATCGACTCCAGGCTTCCACCCATGGATATGTATGAATCGCCTATGGAGTGGCAGAGTGTGCCCAGGAATTCCGGGGTTACATAACCGGTGTCTATCTGGAGCTCCACTTCCTCCAGCGAAGAATTCAATCTCGGAACGGACCTCGTCGATGCCAGGAGATCAAAGAAATCCCAGATGATCTTCGGAACTCGGCTGTTATGGTCTTCCGAGATGGTAGTGGAAAAGAGTTGACCCCCCGTTCTCATGGGTTCGTGAACAAGCCCGATGAAGTCCTCGAGGTGGTCCCTGCTGTACACATTGGTGTCTATACGGAAAAGAAGGGCGGCGCCAAGGGAAACTTTCACTCCCTCGGAAATGAAGGGCATGATAACCTTTGAGACCGGCATTTCCGAAAGACGGGAGCTGAGGGCCAGGGCCTCCTTCTCATTTTCCTTCAAACGTATCGAAAGGAGGTCGGACATTTTCTCAACTTCCGGAAAGCTCTTTTAAATAGTACCCTCAGGGATAATGACATATTAAAATGTTTTGTAATACAAATATATTACAGAGTTATTGGTATATGCATAAATCTTAATACAAAAAAACGCTATTATCTAGAGTATTTTGCAATAAGTATTATATAACATTCTCTATCTCTCCCGGGATAGAGGGATCCATCATGAGATCTGCAAACACATCGGAATGGAAAAGGTTCTTCCAGATATCGGTCATAATAATGTTGGTCGCCAGCGGGTTGGGCATATTCGTTTACTATATGCCACCCGGAAGATCTGCACCCCCGTATGACGTCAGCTTGACTGTTGACAAGGCAAGCCAGGAAGTGAGCGCGGGTAGTCAGGTCTACTATGCATTTACCATCACCAATGAAGGGAACAACGGGGACAGGTACACCATAACCAGCAGCGTGTCGGCATCTCCGGTGACAGGATGGCAGGTGACCCTGTCAAAGACCAGCACCGCGAACATCGGCAGCTACAACACGGATACCTTCACCGTGTCCGTTAGGTCTCCGGCGGGTGCGAACATATCGGCATACTGCTTTGCGACCATCCGGGTCGCATCACAGATCGACCCGGTGAACTCGTCCCAGTCGGTCCTGATATCCACCATCATCAAGAGGGACTACGGAGTGTCCATAAGCTCGCCCGGGATACTGTCGATGAACCCGGGAGGTTCCCAGATATTCCGCTTTAATGTCAAGAACGAGGGGAACGACAGGGACGGATACAGGCTCGAGGCCATAACCGTTCCCACGGGATGGTCGGCATCCGTAGATTTTGATACCGGCAGGATAGACCCTGGTGCGATCAAAGCAGCAACGATGACGGTCCAGGCACCGACCGACGCCAAGGCCCAGTCCTACCAGTTCGTTGTTAAGGCCCAGTCCATCACCGATTCGAACACTTCTGCGACAAGGACGATCACGGCCAACGTCAACCAGACCTACAAGCTTTCCATACAGTCCGACGGTGTAAAAACGGTCGACGTGACCTCCCAGAACGTTGTCAACTACAATGTCAGGATCACAAACCTGGGGAATGGTGAGGACCAGTTCAATCTGGAATATTATATCCCGCCCCAGTATACTGCAGCCGGATGGGGAGGGGACCTTTCCACCACAACGACCTCCAAGGTGGCGGCTGACAAGAACGCAACAGTGACCTTCTACGTTTACCCCCCGTCAAAGTCCCTCCGACCGGCAGTGAACTCCAAAGGGGAGTTCTACATCAACGCGTCCTCCGTGGGCAGTTCGCTGATAAAAAGGTCGGTTAAGGTCTCATGTACGGTCCTGCCTTTCTATGACGTAAGGGTCCTGAA
>JAFGJI010000265.1 GCA_016929175.1 Thermoplasmatota archaeon
GATCATCTGTAATTGACGCCAGAAAATCATTGCGGGAAGGGAGCACGAAATACAACAATAAAAGAACAGAGTGCTCCCAACGGGATTCGAACCCGTGTCACCGGCTCGAAAGGCCGGAATGATTGACCGGTCTACACTATGGGAGCGTATTTTCAACAGGGAGAACCCAAGGTCATATAAAAAGATGAGTGCCGGTATGCTCCACCCGTATCCTGTCGCCATGTAACCAATTTAATATCATCGTGTTATTACGGGGGACGTGGTTACGATGGATAGGGGATCCATGGAAGGGGAAGAAGAATGAAGGAACCGCTTGGAAGAGGTCTGGGTGCACTTCTGACGGACAGTTCACGAGGAGCGGCACACAATTCCGACGTTCACATTATGATCCGCCAGAAGCAAAGGCAGGTCGAGATCCTCCAGGAAAAGATGGCCAGCAAGAAGAGGGAGATCGAGGAGGAGATAATGCGCCTGACGGTTGCGGTCGTTCTCGACAGGGATCCCGATAAGACAGAATATTTCAGGATGGAGGCTTCCCTGGATTCAATGGTGAAGAGGAGGGATTCCCTCATCAAAGAGATCGCCCTCCTCAGAGCGGACCTGATGCCCACGACCGGAGCCGGACCCATGGGGACGGGTCAGGATGAACGGATCGCTTCATCTCCCGGCAGCACAGGGATATCGGCTCCGGAGGATATCGACATCCGGCTCATAAGGGAGCTCATGCCTCCTCAGGTCACACGTCCGCTGGAGCAGACCCCGATGGACAGATCCCATATCGAGGGTTTAAGGATGGAACTTGACAGGGGAAAAAAGGTCGAAGAGGTCAGAAGGGAAGCGTACAAGGCCAGACATGAAAGCCGGTTGCGATCCGGACGGGGGGGTCCCTCCCGGCCTAGAAAAGTAAAGGTGTTGCGCGGGACGGCCAGGGCCATATCGAAAAGGAGGGACGAGAGGATGTATGACCGGGTCCAGGTTGCTCTGGAAATGTTGAAAAATGGTGATATCGCCGGATCCAGGCATGCGATGGAGCGGATCCTGGAGGACTACCCCCGGGACGACGAGGTCCTCTACCATCTGGGGAACACATTCTTCATGGACGGGGACCTCAGGGAAGCTTTCAAGCTGTTCAAAAGGTCCACCGAGATGAACCCCCGCTCAAGCAGGGCTTACAACAACCTCGGGGTGGTCTCCGAGAAACTTGGCGACAAGGTATCGGCGATCAGGGCGTTCAACCAGGCCCTGGAGATAGAGCCGGGGTACGGGCGGGCATGGATGAACCTTGGGGTCCTTTTCTTGGACCTCGAGCCTCCGATGCTCAGGGAGGCCTTGATATTCCTGAGAAGGGCCCTGGAGCTACAGCCTGGACTGGCCAGGGCACGCAGGAAGCTCGAGGAATGCCAGGCCAGGATGAGGCCTTCATGAATGTTCATCAATACACCAATTATTTATAGCCCCATCCTGAATGAACTGGTGGTGTCAATATGAGACATAGGGCCCTGCTGACCATGGCGATCCTCGGTGCGTTGACGGTATCTGCATTCCTCGTTCTTCTCGACAGCGAAGATGTCAGCGGGCTGCCGGACGGTTACCCGATCAGTCTTTCAGGGGGCTACTCGGAGGAGGTCCCCGGGACCACGACCTATGTTGACCATCTGCAGCCCGGAGATACGGAGAACTACCTGGTGAGACTGGAGAACCCGACCATGAACGAGATACGGTACAGGGTAAGTGTCTCGAACATCCCGGAGGGATGGCTGGTGTTCCTCGAGAACGGCAACCAGAACATGCTCGTCGACATGGTCTCCCTGGAGACGGAGTCCATCTATCTGTATATCAAGAACCCGAAGACAGGCACTGCGGACCTGTTGGTCAACGTGACCGATGAAGGATCGGAGAGGTTCTGGACCCTCACACTTCAAATTATATGCGAGGTCGGTCCGTTGGTAATATCGGTGGACAGCGCATCGTTCATTCTTGGCAGGGAGGTTCCTGCCCTGGTCGGGTTCGAGGTCGAGAACGTCGGACAGACGGTCCTGAACGTGTCTCTCGATATCCCTGGAATGGTCCTCTCGGACGAACCGGTCCGGGATTCATGGACCGTGGAATTTTCGGAAAGGACCTTCCTCCTTCCCCCCTTATCCTCCAGGCAGGTGACCGCCACGGTCCGTGCTCCGGAGTTCGAACCGATCGGCTCCCAGAAGATCGTTTCGATGGAGGCCGAGGTCCAGGGTATATCCAGGCCTTTCGCATCGAGGTCGCTGACCTTCAGGGTCCAGACGATCTTCGACCTGAGAGCCTCGGTTGCTCCCGTAGGATACCAGAAGGTGAATCCCGGAACATCGGTGTCCTTCGAGCTTCTCCTGGAGAACCTTGCCTCGGAGACCGATTACGTGATCATCTCGGAGTTCTACACACCGGGGGGATGGAGTATCGGCTTCAACGACACCATCGATCCAACCGATTTCTCCCTGTCCATCGATCCGGAATCCTCGAGGAGGTTCCACCCCGTGGTCCACGTTCCCCCGATAGCACTTGCAGGGAGGCAGGATATCGTGATGAGGGCTACCGGGACCTCGAACGTTACCGAGTTCACGTTGAAGGTGGAGGTGGCGAGAAGGGATGCAGTGGAGGTGGTCCCGACACCGCCCGCTGGTCAGGACAATTTCTACAGGATGACGATCGGAGATAACCTTGTAACTTTCGAGCTCTGGAACAAGGGGAACACCTTCGATACCGGAACGCTCATCATCGAGAACAGACCGTCATGGGCGCCCTTCGTCTTCCATTCCGTTCAGGTCGGGGGAGGCTCCACCGAACAGGTGGTGTCCGGTGATACCGTTCTCAATCTGTCGGGAGCGGAGCCAGGCATCTTCAGGTTCGTTGAGACCGACCTCGAGACCGTGGCAATATCGCTTTCACCGTCACAGGGGGCACGGATCACGATAAAGACCCGGGTCGCCATGGACATGCTGCCCGAAAGCGGCGTCGTGGGGATCAGGTACACTTACGGCCAGTTGATCAAGCAGAGCTTCGTTCAGCTGTCGGTAAAGATCATCATCGTCGATCTCGAGATAGTCGATATGGACCGGGACAGCATCCCGGACCTCAAGCTCTTTCCGGAGCCGGACTATGATCTGAACGACAGGATATACTTCGTTTTCTCCATACGCAACGACTATCCCTATCCCACGAGGGAGGGGGATGTGAAGTGGAGGATAAAGATGGCGGGAACGGTCATCCTGGAGGGCGAGGTCGGGGTCATAGAGCCCGGGGAGGAAAAGGAGTTCAATGTCTCATGGAAGGCTGAAAAGAGAACGAGGAACCCTCATTTCGCCTATCTGGACCTTTACGGGTCGGTCTACGAGACAGAGGAGCAGGCTCCCCGTGCAAAATCCGAGAACGAGATCTTCATCGGATCCGGCAGGGTCGAAAGGAGCTGGGGTCTGATGCTGCTCTTTCTGGGTTTCATGGTGTTGATAATGGTGATATTCGCCGCTTTGTTCATCAGCGCCCAGCGGAACAAGGGCATCAGGGAAGCGGAGGCAAAGGCCAGGTACGAGGAGATATACAGCAGGAAGGGTTCTCCCGGACTCGGAGAGGCAAAGCACAAAGGCCTGGGGGAGGCCAGACGGTCAGGCAGGCCGCTTCCCGGGAAGGAAAGGCAGAAGCTTCCCCCTTCGGGGGGCAAGGGTGGCGGGAAGGCGGAAGGGAAACCCTTGAAGAAGAAGGATGAAGAACCGGACACGGGCGGAATCACCGTCGAGGAATTGCCGAGAAGGGCCCCGCCCATGAACATGGGGGAACACCCTGAGGAATGACCGGCATCCAGCAGATGGAACAAATGGTAAATAGGACCTCACATTCCTTACGGTCGTGGAGCTTGGAAAGGTTGCCGTGGAATCCTACGGGTGCACGATGAGCCACGGCGAGGGCAGGAGGGCCGCCGAGATACTGTCGTCCATGGGAGTCGATGTGAAGCCCCCGGGCGATCACACCCTGACGGACGACGTGGATACGGTCATCATATTCACATGCGATGTGATATCCCATACCGAACGGCGGATGTGGAGGCGAATGGAAGAAGTGGCCGGGGTAGGAAAGCGTCTTGTTGTCGGAGGATGCCTTGCTGCCGTATCTCCTGATGAGATAGCACTGAGGTTCCCGCATGCAACGGTGATCGACACCATGGGGCTCGATCGACTGGAGCGGTCCATGTACTGCCTTGCGGGGAGGGATCATGATAACCACAAGCATACGGTGTTTTGGGCTTCCCCGGGAAGGATGGATGCAATCGTGCCCGTTTCCACCGGCTGCGCTGGCAACTGTTCATACTGCATCACAAGACTTGCAAGGGGATGCATAAGGTCGTATCCGGTTCCCGACATAGTTGATAGGATAAAGTGTGCCACGGGAAAAGGCAGGAAGGAGGTCCTGCTGACCTCCCAGGATATGGCCGCCTACGGAATTGACACGGGATCCGGGGACCTGGGCTCTCTCCTGGGATCGATCACCTCCTCGATGGATGTCGAGGCCAGGATAAGGGTGGGAATGATGAATCCCATGCATGCCCGGAGCAGACTTCGAAGCATTCTCCCGGGCTTCGACCATCCGTTCGTCTTCAAGTTCTTCCACGTTCCCGTGCAGTCAGGATCGGACGGGGTCCTCGCAGAAATGCGCAGAGGGTACACGATCTCGGACCTTCGGGACATATTCGGGAGCATCCGCTCCTCATTCCCCATGGCGTTGTTCTCCACGGACATCATCGTTGGTTTTCCCGGGGAGACCGTGGAGGACCACAGGATGAGCCTTGACCTGATAGAGGAGATCACCCCCGAGGTCCTGAACATCACCCGTTTCTCTCCCCGCCCCGGCACGGAGGCCGAGGGAATGCCGGGCCATGTAAGTGGATGGCTGCAGAAGGAGAGGTCAAGGGAGCTGACGAAGCTTCACGGGGAGGTCCTCCGGACACGCTTGAAGGAGAGGATGGGTCATCACGAGAGCTGTCTCGTTACGGAGGTTGGAAGAAAAGGGACAATGATGGCCAGGGACCCGAACTATCTCCCCATAGTGATAGAAGGGGGAAAGGAGATCCTGGGAGCCTTCGTTGATGTGGACACATCGGGGGCCGGGCCCACTTATCTCCTGGGAGGCCGCGAATGGAAGCTTCGCTGAAAGGTTATTTTTTCTGATAACCTTTTTAAACGGGTCAGGCCTTTCCGGATGGCCGCGAGGGCTGCCATATGACATCAGACAGGGATCTTTCCATCGAAAAGGGAAATACCATCCTGAAGAAAGAGAAGATCACATGGGTCCAGTGTCATTTCACGGACCTTTACGGAAAGATAAGGTCCTTCACGGTCCCGGCCTCCGACCTTTTGAACGGCAAATTATGGAAGGACGGGATGACCTTCGACGGGTCCTCCATAGGGTTCGCAAGGACCGAGAATTCGGACCTCAGGGCGGTGCCAGACCCGGAGACGCTTCTGGTCCTCCCCTACGGGGAGGGGGTCCAGAGGCTTGCAAGGGTCATAACCGACACCTGGTCGTCGGACGGGTTCGCTCCGTTCCCGATGGATCCCAGGAACGCTGCAAAGAAATGCATGGAACAGCTCGAAGGCCTCGGATACAGGACAATTCATATGCAGCCCGAACTCGAGTTCTACCTTCTCAGGGGATCTGTCACTGCGGACAATGTTGCTTCCGGGGGGGGTGGCATCTATTCGATACCCCCCAAAAAGGGTTATTTCGCTTCGGTCCCCTGGGACGATTCGGACCCGTTCCGCAACGAGTTCACCAGGAACCTGATCGATGCCGGGCTGGACATCAAGTTCCATCATCACGAAGGCGGCGCCCGTCAGGTCGAGGTCGAGTTCAAGCATGTTCCGGGCATCGTTGGATGCGCTGACCATTCCATGCTCTACAAGCTGCTTGCAAGGCTCACTGCCAGGGAGTTCGGGTACGCGGTTTCCTTCATCCCGAAGATATCCGGGGAGGATTCCGGGAACGGAATGCACGTTCATATGTGGATCGAGGGGAAGAACGGCTCGGTCTTTGCAGATCCGGATGACGAGATGGGCCTGTCGCAGACTGCAAGATATTTCATCGGTGGTGTGATCGAACATGCAAGGGGCACCTGCCTCTTCACCAACCCCACCGTAAATTCCTACAAGAGGCTGCTGCCAGGGTTCGAAGCCCCGGTCTACGCAATGTGGGGACAGAGGAACAGAACGGCCATGATCAGGGTCCCCGGTTCGCCGGGATCAAGGAGGGTCGGGGACTTCGAGATCAGGCACTCGGATACCTCCTGCAACCCGTATCTGGCGTTCACCGTCCTGGTGGGTTCGGGGATCGACGGGATAAAGAGGAAGATCGAGCCACCCGAGCCCATGAGCACTGATCCGAACAGGATGACCCGGAAGGAGCGGGAGGAGCTCGGGATCGTCCAGCTCCCCTCATCGCTCGGGGAGGCCATAGAGGCGGCGGTGGACGACGAGTTCATACAGCGTACCGTTGGCAGGGACATCTTCAACGCCTATCTGGAGAACAGGTCGGGAGAGGCGATGGAGTTCGGCTCTGCCGTAACGGATTGGGAGCTGAGGCGTTATCTGTCGCTTTGAAACGGGATCGGGCTCCCGCAGCCCAACTCGAGCCAAAAATGGCACATTAACTCAAAAAACAAAGAAAGAAGCAAATATTATTCGGACAAATGACCAATGTTCGTAATGGATGCTAAGGACCTGGAGCTGCTCACTTTCCTCTCGGCCCATGGAAGATGGGACGCGGAAGCCCTATCGGCACAGCTCGGGATATCCGCGGGGAACGTTGACAGGAGGATAAAGCTCCTGGTCAGGGAGGGGGTTCTCCTGGGTTTTTCCGCTTTCTTCGACAGGAGGATGTTCGGATACGATACGACCTTCCTGAAACTCCATTTCGACCAGCGGCATTTCGAGAGGGTGCTCAATGCAATTTCCAGGATGCCCCAGGTAGCTTCCGTTTATCCGAACATGGACGATTTCATGATCGTGGAGGTGGTTCACTGGGATGGCGCTTCCCTGAAAGCGGCCGTCAGGGCGATGGAGAGGGTCGCCTCCCCCTATACCGTTACGGACCATTTCATACCTCTGCATCCGGATGTCGTTCCGGACAGGCCGGAAGGGGAAGCCCTTGAGCTCCTTTCCCTTCTTATCAGGGACGGCAGAAGCGACATCGAGACCCTTTCCGGGAAGCTGGGACTTCCAGAAGAAGATGTCTCCCACCACCTTGCATATCTGTTCGACAGGTGCGGCGTGAGGGTGAAACCGGTCGTGCAGGAGGACCTGATAAATCCATTTCCGACATTCTCCATAATACTCAGGATGATAAGGGGCTGCTCTTTCGAAAGCTGCTATTCGGAGGTCCGCAGGATATCCAAGGAGAGCTGGGATTCGTTCCCCCTGCAGAGGCCGATGGGAATATGGCTCAAATGCTTCGGCAGGGACCTCTACGCGATGGATACCATGCTCGAGAGGTTTCGCAGGATGAAGGATGTGGAGGATGTAATGGTCATCCTTCCCTACATGGTGTCCGTGAGGAGGTCGGTCGACCTCAACATGGTATCGGGTTCTTCGGGGTGGGGAACATCATGAGGGAGCGTTCTCCGGGGGTCCGGAGAAGAGGAGGCCTGTGTCCGTGAGCGATACGTTGACGTACCTCCCCTTCTTGATGAGCGTGACATACCCGTCCTTTTCAATAGACCTCAGCATCCTTGAGAGGTGGGCCCGGTTCCTTGCGAGGTGGGACCTCTTGCTTTCACCCTCTTTTCGGGGTTTGAAGAACCCCTTGACGGTCTCCAGATATGGTATGAGAGATGTCTCATGACGCGCCGTCCCGCCCAGCCTCCCGAGGACCTTCAGTACCTGCTCCTCCTCCCTGGAAGGACCCACTATCGTCACGGAGGGGATCTCCATCACACTGGAGACCCCATGGGATAGGACCTCCTGCCCTTCCGGAATGGAATATCTTTCGGGCTGGACGTAGTACGGATGGGACCCCGTCATGAAGACCGCAAGAAGGGCAGCTGATGTGATTATCCTGTTCCCTGTCGAAATGTTGACATAGACCTCGAAACCCCTGCTCCGGAGGTCCGAGAAGAGCTCCTTGAGAGACCGTGCCGCGGAATAGAAGTCGAATATATCCATCATCCTCTCCTCTATGTCGATCGTCGCGGAGATGAGGTCCTTCAGCTTTTCCCCGTTATGTCTGGCCTTGATCTCGATGCTGGAAGACCCGTCCTTTCCGTAAAGGAGGATGACATGGTTGGTGGGGAACTCCTTCAGACCTCCCAGGACCCTGTCCATTTCAAGGCCCATCGGTATTACATGCACGATGTTCGAACGGGATCCCATGACGATACAATAATACCGTATCATATATTGATTTTTTGGGCACACCGGTAATTTCTAGTGATTTCCGATTTTTATGAACTATTCCAATCCTTTATAGTTGA
>JAFGJI010000030.1 GCA_016929175.1 Thermoplasmatota archaeon
GAGAGGATCGATGATGAAGAAATATTAAAGAGCACCCTGAAGAAGATTGAGAAGTTGGAGGAGGATAACAACAGGATGCTCAAGGAGATCCTCCGCATATTGAGAGCGAATGAAAAAAGAAGAAGGACCAGGGAGGGTAGATAATTGTTATATTGCACAAAATGCGGATCGGACCTGAAAGGCAACAAGGCCAGGTGTCCGGTTTGCGGATACGAGGTCTCCAAGATGGAAGCGGACATTTCTCGCACGGGTAATGCATCGGGGACTGTCCGACCGAAAAAGGATCAGAAACCATGGGCGCCCCCCATCCCAGACGGAAGGAAAGGTCCAAAGATGGATGAAGAAGGAAAGATGGAGGAAAAGGGCGGCATCAAATTCTCTATCAAGGTTGGGTATGAAGAGAATGACAGCGATCCCGGGCTTGTGCACGGGTGTGAGATATGCGGCGGTAAACCCGTCCATAGATGTTTCTTTACGGATATGCCGCTCTGCGAGAAGCATACCATTTACCTGCAGATATACGATGGGTCCATGACCTACGGTGAAAAGGTCCCGTCGGCTCCCGAGACCGCAGATATGAAAGAAGGCACCAGCCCGACCAGGGAAGAGGCCGAGGGGGCCGGGGTATTCTTCACCATCAAACACTACCATGAATGGAAGAGGGTCAAGCGATAGGACACGGTTGATAATGAGGGAATATCATTTATAAACGACCGGATCCGTCCCTTCTCGAGAGGTGTGTGCAGTGCCGGAATATTACCTGGATATAGAGACCACGGGCCTTGATCCCAAGAAGGACCAGATCATCACCATACAATACCAGAGACTTGGAATGGTTAGCGGAAGGGAGGAAGGAAACCTTAATCTTCTGAAGGGTTGGGAAACATCGGAGAGGGATATTCTCGAGAGGTTCCTTCCCATGTTCATGGGTGGCGGACCGTTCTCGTTCGTTGCCATCGGTTTGAACATCCCGTTCATGTATTCCTTCATTGTCGAGAGAGCGAGGATCCACGGACTGGAGGCCCCGGACCCGCTGTACCTTATGGGTTCAAAGCCCTATCTTGATATCAAACCGGTACTTGTAATGATGAACAAAGGAAGCTTCAAGGGGGCCAGTCTGGACCGGTTCGGTCAGCTGTCCTTCACCGGTGATATGATCCCGAAGATGTACTATGATGAGGATTACCAAAGGATAGAGGAATGCATCCGTGAAGAGGCGGCCGAATTCCAGAAGCTCTACCGTCATCTGAAAGAGAGGGCTCCATCTCTGGTAATGGCCAAGGGAATGGTGCAGACGCAGTTATTGTGATGGATCCTCCCCGGAATACATCTGCTGATCAATGGATGGTGTATCTATGGATCCTGCAGTTTCGTCCGGCATCGGCGGATGCTCGGCTATTTCACTCCCATTACTTGCATCCGAAGGATTTGTATGATCGATGTTCGCATCTGAAGTTGGGACAAGATCGGTTTCTTCAACGGGGGCAATTTCATCCGGTGTCCCGGTCTGGCATTCTTCATACTTCTCTTTGGCCAATTGTTTTCTATTCCTGATGATCATGATGAAGACCAATATTGAGGTCAATATTATTATCGCGACGATCACCAGGAGGATGATCAAAAAGGTATTGACCTTTCCATTGCCATCTCCGTTTTCGTCGTCATCATCGCCCGAGATCCCATGGATGATAATGGAAAATGAATATTGAGCCTTCAAACCTACGGAATCCACCACCTCCACAGTGATCAGATGATGACCGGCAGGCAGTGAAAGGTCAACCTGCTCTCCTTCCATTTTACCGGCGGTCCGATTTGAACTCCAGACAGCTTTTATCGAGTCCCCGTATACTATATCAGGGTCGGTAGCGATCACACTGGCGGGTTGGGGAGAACCTTCATCGTATTCATTCTGATGGATAACATCAACGATCACTGGCGCATCGTTCACTGGAACTATCTGGATCGTGAGATTCAATATAGTGGTATATTTTCCATCGGAAGCCGATAATTCAATATAACCTTCACCGTTCCAATCGAGATCGGGTGTGATGGAGAGATTATCTTCATTCAAAGTACAGGATAGATTTGATGAAGGATATGCTTCGAATAACAATTCATCATCTTCGGGATCCAGGAACAGATCTTCATAATCGATGAATAATGTACTGTCTTCAACTATTGAGATATTCCGGTATCCTATGATAATCTCGGGTTTTTGATTTTCGGAGAGCACCCGAAGATCCCAGCTTCTCGTATCTTTCGAACCCTCGAGATCTGTGACGGTCACCTCGATGAAATACCAACCAACATCATTTTCGATTGGTAACCCGAACAGGGTTCCTGTCATTTGGTCAAGGGACAGGAAGGATGCATTCGTGGTGATCTCGAATGTATGCTCATCAACGATATCATCATCCGAAACCTCTATGACCCGATGATATGGAGACCCCGCCCTGGCCGCGGGAAGATCTTCGGTCAGGATGACCGGTGGGTCGTTGATGTTCTTCACGATCAAAGTAAATTCCATATGATCAGTTCCACCTCGAAGATCGGATAAGGAGAGATCGAAGGACCAGGTGCCGATGTCACAGTCACCGGGTGTTCCTGATAATGTACCATTGGATCCATCGAAGACCATCCATTCTGCGTCCGTGCTCAACGACCAGACAAGGTTCTCAATGGGGTCATCCGGATCATATCCGTCAAAATCCATGAAGATGAACTCGTCCTCATCTGCCGAAGTTATCGGTTCCCCCGATATTCGCGGAACATCGTTCACTTCATAAACGGTCAGGGTAAAATTCCGATCATCCTTACCACCCCTGTTGTCCAACAATGTCAGGTATATCCAGTAGGTACCAATTTCCTGCTGGGTCGGGGTTCCCCGCAGTATCATTTCCTGGTGGTCGAACTCGAGGAACGGTGCATTTGTTTCCATTTCCATCGTAAGTATGTCATCGGTGGGATCGATATCCATGACCTCGTATCTATTGAGATACGGACAGTCCTCATAGGCTGAGGTAATATCATCAGAGACGATCCTTGGATCATCGTTGATGTTATGCACCGTGAGGTTGAATTCGAAATAGCTGCTTTCACCGGTCATGTCCGTTGCGTTCACCCTGACCTTCCCTGTCCCGACATCGTTGTCAGAGGGTGTTCCGGAGAGATCCCCGGTCAGCGGTCCGATCTCCAGGAATTCGAATTCCGTTCCAATGGACCAATTTACCTGGTCTCCCTCGATATCGATCGCATTGAAAACCACTGAAAACATCCGGTCCTCGAAGGCTTCCCCGATAAAGGGGGGCAAGATCAAGGGGGGAGTATTACCGATGATCAGCGGGTAAGCATCGATGCTTTTGGCATCTCCGTCTATTGGATAGACAGTATCAACTATGCCGTCAGCATTCCCGTCCGGAGACTGGTGTTCATACCAGTAGTTGCCTTTCCCATCCAATGACCATCTGTTGCCTTCACCGTCATCCTCTGCCTGGCTCCCCTGACCACCGTTGTTCTGGAAATGGTTGAACTGTATTGTATTGTTGATGCAACCTCCGCTCGGATTCGAGAGGACCATTCCATAACCAGAGTTTTCTGATATTATATTGAGCTTGAAGGTCGAAAAACCGCTCCGGAAACCAATACCGATGTCATTCCCTGATATCCTGTTCGCATAGATGGATGAATGATCCCCGTGCAGATTCAACCCGAATGCCGAATTGCCGATGATCTCGTTCGAGATTACCGTCGATCCTTCGAGTGTCCCCCACATACCTCCATAATTGAAATTGAGCCTGTTATTCTGGACCCTTGCTGAACTCGCCCCAATTTCGATGCCATATTTATTGTGCTCGATAACATTTCCTTCAATGAGCGATCCGTTGCCGTTCGAGATACAGATGCCTCTCCATGAATTATATGTTACACGATTACCTACGAATGTGCTGTTGGATGATGCAACGGCACTTGAGATCTCGATATAGATACCATTACTGATATGCTCGCTGCAATCGTTCTCATTGATATGAACGGAGGAAACATCGATGGCATATATGCCATGAACATGATTATTGGTGAAATTATTGCGGGTCATCTCCAATCTGGAACATAATGAGCTGTCTGAACATAGGATGTTCGTTCCCATGATCATGTTATTACTGACCCTGTTTCCGGTGATGTTGATGGTTCCCAGATCACCGGTGGGGGACAGGATGGTCATACCATACAGGTTCCATTCGAGTATATTGTTGGTGATATTCAGATCGGAGCTCATATATGCCGTAAGACCCACAGCAGAATAGGAAAGGTCCTGGTCCCTGATATCGATATCACTGCATTCGATCAATATTACCTGGCCGCTGTTACTTATGCTTTTATTGTTCTGTCCGTTCAGATACACGAGATCTCTTCCATTGACATGATTGTTCCTGAGATCGTGGCTTCTCATCTGGATATCGGTGGCTCTCTCATCATCGAGAAATATCCCGCATTTCGTGAACGTGTTATTTTCGATAAAGAGCCTCTCGGATTGCATTATTGTGATCCCCGAACTTGGTTCGGGAAATACCGGATAGCCGGGAAATTCCGGATAGCCGCATCTTGAAAGAGAGTTGTTCCTGATGGAGCTGGACCTCATATGGTCCATGACAATGCCTGAATAGTTGTTGAGTACGAACATGCAGTTATCTATCCATATGTCGCTGGAGCCAATGTTCTCGACTCCCAGGAAATCGACCTTGAAGGTACAATCCTTGATAGTTGAGTTATCACAGTTATAAAGACCTGCTCCTATGGACGTCGAACTTAAATTAAGGTCCCTGATCTCGATATTGGATGATGAGTGGAGGAGTATCTGCCCGACATCTTCCGAAAAGACCTGTTTTTTCAGACCAGATTCTATTACCAGCCTCTTCCCGTTCACGTGGTTCGTATCCGGTATCTCGTTGTACAGCCACTGGTCGATCTCGTTTTGTAGGAATTTGAAACCGCAGCCCCTGAGATCATTATCATGGAAATGATCATCCTTCCCCATGTAGAGGATACCGTATCTGGAACAATTGATGATGGTATTGTTGCGAAAAGTATTATTGTTGATCTGAAAGGTCATGACAAATCCATCCACGATGCCGTTCATCACGGTGTTGTTGGATATAACGTTCCGGGTTCCTCTGAAGATCTTCAACCCATATGAATCCGGGCTCTGCCATATTGTTTTGGTTATGTTCGTTATGGTATTGTTGGATATTGTCGAGAGGCCGATATATCCGAGGCATATTCCGATTTTCGTATCGGTTATGGAATTGTTGTTCACATGGAAGTATCCCCCCGATGAGGTATGATGGACCGAGTGATATATGCCGCTTGAGATGTTGGCCATGGAATTATTGTTGATGATGGAATCCTTCACATTGTAGAAATTCAAACAGGAGCCGGAGACATCCTTGAATTCATTGTTGACGAAGGAATTGGATTCCTCCTTCCAGTACCATTTCATGGTACTGGTCTTCAATTCATATCCATTTGCACATTGCTCGACGGAATTGTTCGAGAACTTGTTCCCGTAGATAGCTGATCTTTCACCCCCTATGGCCGTGCTGTAACCCTCTTTTATGGCCTTGAATTCACAGTCAAGGATTTTCGTACGGCATATATCGAACTGACCGCATGCCATCTTTATTCCGTTGGACCTTATGTCATGGAATTTGCATTGAGAGATGACCATATCGCTGATGGCCATTTCCGGATTGTTCAATAATATGCCGATCTGAACGTTGTAAAAATTCGATCTGGTGATGGCCAGATCCTTCGAGTTCACGATCTGAACGGGATACGAACAGTTCATGAAGTTCAGGTCCTTTATCGTCACATCGGTGGAATCTATCAGTATTATCTGTCCATATGTTGAATTGATCACCTTGCTGGAAATGCTTTTTTCGTAAAGTATGTCAAGTCCGTTGATGGAGTTGTTCTTCAGGGTGTGATCGCTCCAGTCGAGTTGGGTGATCCCCTCGAAAAGAAAACCGCAGTTCCTCAGTCCATTCTTTTCGAACGTTAGGCCGCGGCATTCTTTCACCCTTATACCTGTTGAGTTCATGGAGTTCTCTGCACTGACATCAAAGGAGTTTGACCCGATGTATGAATCGGTCGCATCCTCGATCATCATGCCCTCTTTATTGAAATCAATGAATGAATTGTTGGATGCCTCCCATGAGGTATCATAGCTCGATCCGATCGATGTGTTGTCGCCGGTGAATGTGGAAAACTGAATATCCGTACCTGTCGATCGGAACGATCCCAGGCCGAAATTGTTTTCCACGAACAGGGTGTTATTGATCCTTGTATGATCGACACCCGAGATGTAGACCCCGTAATCGCAATGGGAAAGATTGCACCTTTCGACGATACAATTATCCGCGTCCCTGGCAAATTGGATCCCCCACATATTTCCGATGGCTGTAACATCTTTAACCACCACGGAAGAAGCATGAACAGTAATGGCTGTTCGTTCCGAAACGATCTTTACCTTTTCCCAGCTCTCTCCTCTGATAGTGACCCTTGTGTTTACCAGGATATTTTCATAATAGGTCCCCTGGTGGATCAATATCTCATCTCCGGTCGTTGCATTATCCACCGCATTCTGGATCTTCGAATAGGTGTATCCGGTACCCACCTCCAGCGTTCTTGCTTCAGCCTCGGAAGTGAGAATGACCGGAAATAGCGTAAAGATTATCAACAATGAGATAGAGACTGCGTTGATCCTCTTCAGATCCATCACCTCGGATCCCTGCGATATCATTGAAATGATAATATATAATCATTGTCAGGATGATAAAATTATATCTGGCACTGACCATAAGCTTGGGAAACATGGTGCCAGACCTCGCTAGATCAGTTGAAAGTTAAATTGATTGGCGATTTAGCTTGTCTTTATAAATTCGTTGATAGAGCGTTTTAAGGAATTTATAAAGATGGCGGGCACGTCCGGATTCTGATTATGATCGAGCCCGACCACATCAACGATGAAATTTGGGCTCGACTAGCGCTGAAACAGTTGTCAATAGAATTATAGGGCGTTTCAGCTAAGTTCGAATCCAGACATGCCCTTGCTATCAAAATAATTTTTGGCGGGCATGTCCGGATTCGAACCGGAGACATACAGCTTAGGAGGCTGTCGCCTTGACCATGCTAGACTACATGCCCGGACCCTTGGCGGGGTGAGCTGAGAGCTTCATCCGATATATATCTGACGGAGACTACGGTTATGGACAGGAGGTTTGATACTGTCCATCTACCAGCCCAGACGCTGGAGCTTCCTGTCCTCTCTGGTCGACCTCTTGAACTCCTTGTAGTGCTCCTTGCAGAGATGGACGTTCCCCCTGTCCCCCTCCAGCGACAGTCCGGAAGCCTTGGCCTTCTTGATGCTTATGGATCTAACAGCCGGCTCCCTGCATCCGCTCACCTCGCAGGTCTTTTCGAGGGCTTCCTTCCGCTGTACCACGGCAACCGCCTACCTGTATTCTTCCAGCTCGGGGCCGTCCATAGAGCTGATGGGAAGATCATCCGGGAAATGCTTCAGGATAATGATATCTCCAACAGCCTGTACCCATCGAAAGGGGATCAGAATGCTATCACCTTCCGAGACTAGCTTCTCGTTCGTGGTTTCCAGGAAAAGGTTCTCGATCGACGAGGTCTCCGATTCGATCTCGACATTTGCAACATCGCCTATCTTGACCCCCCATGGGGTGTAAACCTCCAGGCCGCTAAGCACACTGATCTCCTCGAGCATGTTGACACACCTTCGTTCGAGTAAAATCTGCTGATCGTATTTTAACATTATTGCAGGGGCGCAGGTTCAATTAGCCTTGTTGGCATCTTCGAAGATCTCCAAGTGGTCCTTGTCCCCAATGTTCATGAGCTTCTTCAGGAGCAGTATGATGTTCTGCTCGTCGCGGGTGATCCTGCCATCCTTCAGGGATTCCCTTATTACCGAACCGTATATGTCCTTGAAGGCCTCCCTTCTTCTCTCCGATGTCATGATGCCCTCGCCTTTCAGGAGCCTCATCTCCATCTTCAATTTCGTGGTCTGGCCCTCATCCATTCCCAGCACATTTTCAAGTTCGTCGAGTATGTCCTGCTCGTCGTTCGTTATCGTACCATCCCTCAGGGCAACCTCGAGGATCCGGCGGTAGACCTCCATCTTGTTCAGTCCTTTCTTCGCCCCGCCGATCCCGACGATATCGCTCTGCAGGTCCTGATGCTCTCTTTCCGATATACCAAGCGAATCCCTCAGCCCCTGGAGGATCGCTGCTTCCTCCTTGGTGAGTATGGAATCTTCCCAGGCTACCTTCAGTGCTTTCAGGTAAATGTCCTTCGCGTCCGGGTTGGCGGACTGTTTCCTGGCCCCTCTTCGTTCCATTGGTACTTCTTGCTGTTTTGCTTTATGAGGGTTGAAAACATTTCCCTCCTCCAGTTCCATCAATAACTGGACCGGTGTCCTGTTCACCTGCAGTGTGAAGCACAGCTCGGAGAAGGTCATCTCGCTGTCGGTTCCGCTCTCGTCCCTCAGAAATACCTCCTTCTTGGAGAGGTTCTCCCATATCCTGCGCGCCAGCGCTTTTCCCTCGCAGCTCAGGAAATAGACCTTCTTCCGCTGTCTGCCCCCCTTCACATGAGATACCTTGGTCTCCAGAAGATCGTCTGCTATAAGCTTATTCACGGCTCTGGGGACGTGTTTTCTTTCGATGCCGACACCCTTGGCAATTCCAGCCTGTGTCGTCCCCTCGGGAGCCTCGAACTCATCCTCGTTGGGAATGAACTCCATCAGATGGATCAAGACCCTCTCATCCACAGTAAGGGATATCGGCTTTCTCATCGTTCCAATATACAAATCATCAGGTATTAGAAAATTGCCATCGAAAACCTTGGAATATCATTCACATTGTTCTCCGCCCCTCATTCTCCATGATCAGGGCACGTTTTCTTCCATCGGCGCGCAGGATCATCGCCTGCCTCTCTCTTTCGGCGGCGATCCGATCCTCGATGGCCGCTTTTATCGGGCCGGCGGGGTCGATATCCTTGATCTCGGTCCTGACGATCTCAATACCGAATGGCCCGGCCTCTGCGGCCATGGTCTTTCTAAATTCATCATTTACCTTTCCCTGGTGCCTGATAAGGTCCTCCAGATCGTAGAGAAGGGCGATCTTTCGCATGTTGGCCTGTGCGATTTGGGTGAAGGCGGATCTGTATTTTTCGATCTTGAATATGCATTTGTCAGGCTCGGTCAGTCTGTACTGGACGAGCGTTTCCACCACCGTGGGAGACAGGTCCTTCGACATTATCTCCTGCCGGCCCGGGTCAAGGGTCTGGATCCTGGTGTCGGCCCGAAAGACCCTGGATACGAACGGTGTCACCAGGTGAACGCCCGGACGGAGGTTCCTGACATGCCGCCCGAACCTCATGTAGACCCCTATCTCGTATCCCTGTACAATGATCAATGAACTGAAAAGAGCCCATACGAAAAGCACCAGGGTGAGGATCACGATGGATGCGATGAGCCCGATCTCTAGTATGTCCATTCCCTGTTCCTCCGTGTCAACCCGGGGAAGTCCCGTTGCGATAAATAATCCTTTGGCCCGCAGCACCCCCAAAGAGCCTTCATTTCGGTTCAAGCCCCGAGAATCCGAAAGAGAAACCCTTAAAAGGATGCCCCTGTATTGCCTGTCGCTCTACCCATAGGGTAAGGGGAGCGTTCAAGCTCCTATTTGTGCTCAGAATTGCGCAAGTGTGATGTCCAATGTCGGAATATCTTGATGAACTCGACCGCAAGAGGAACAAGTTGAACCAGGAAGCGGAATCCCATCGGAAGAAACGCGACCGTCTCAACCAGGAGACCAAACGTTTTGCTGAGCAGAGGGACCAGTTGAACTCACAGGTCAAGAAGCTGCTTTCGGAAGCCAACCGGTTCAAGGAAAAGAGGGACGAGCTCAATTCAAAGGTCCGCGAGCAGAAGGCCGTGAGGGATAAACTGACAAAGGAATATACCGATCTCAAGTCCCAGCTCGACAGATTGAAGAAGAGCAGGATATCCTACAGCGAAGAGCAGTCTCTGGGGAAGCTCAAGAAGGAGCTTCACGGGCTTGAGTTCAAGCAGCAGACCTCCGTGCTCGAAGCGGACAAGGAAAGATCGTTGATAGAAAGAATATCCCACATCAAGAAGGAGATAAAGAAGAAAGAGAAGGAGATGGAGGGCAACGAGGAGATCCGCGAACTCATCCAGAAGGTCAGGGAGGCCAAGAAGAGGATGGATGAATCCCATCATCAGGTGAACGAGTATGCGGACCTTGCCCAGAACGAGCACGATACAATGATAGAAAGGTTCTCGGATTCCGACAGGATAAGGAAGGATGCCGATATTTCCCAGGAGAAGTTCGTGGAGTCAAAGATCAAGGCTGACGATGAGCACCGCAAGCATATCGAGCTCATCCATCTGGTTCACGATATCGATAAGATAATCTTCGCTCTCAAGCAGAGGAAGAAAGTTGCCGAGAGGAAACCCGGCAAGGTCCAGGCGCAGGCCGCCCCATCACCCGTGCAATCAGGGAAGGCGGAGGCGGAAAAGATATACGAGAAGTTCAAGAAGGGGGAGAAGATCTCAACCGAAGACCTGATGCTCCTCCAGAAGCACGGGTTCCTTTGAGGATGCTGCCCTGAACCCCACAAGCAGTTCCGAGATGACCGTCCATACCTTCAGCAACCCGCCGGGCAGCGTCATTTTCACATCCGAGATTTTGTGGACATCGGATCTGAAGTCCCCCGAGGAGAAGCCCCCGACCAGGCAGATGATATGTTTCTTTCCTTCCTTGTGGATGATATCACCGAAGATCTCCCAGCTCTCTCTTATCTCCCCTTCCGGATGGAGCACCACAACCAGTGTTCGTGATCTGTCCGGATCGATCCCGGATAGGACGAATTCCAGGGACGATCCAAGGTCCATGCCGCCGATCGAACGTATGAGCGGTTCCGTTCCGGAAGGAACGGCCCCTGTATGCAGAAGCTCCTCGAAAAGACCGCTGTACCTGTTATAGTTCTTCGGCAGTCTTGTGGAGGGATC
>JAFGJI010000266.1 GCA_016929175.1 Thermoplasmatota archaeon
ATTGACGGTTCAAAGGTCCCGACCGGTCCATAGTTCATACCGCTTGAACCCGAGGCAAGGATTCCAACTGGTCAACTTTGCTTTTTGATAGTTCTTTTATCGTGGACCTATTCCGCAATGGTTTTCTATCGTCAATAACGAGAGGTCATGAAAATCATTGCTACACTTCAATTAAACACGCCAAACAAGTCGGAAACAGGCCTCCCTTAATGGTTATATATTCGACCTGTTCTATGGAAGGCCATCCGTAAAAGTATGTGAATTTACGTTAGTGGGGGTCATTGATGGTAAAACATGGAAATCCCGGGGTGGAAAGGAATCCATTCGTGTGGTGGGTCCTTGGCCTGTGTTTGATAGTCCAGATCATATGGATCTACCGGGTCTGGGCCGAGATAGCATCGTTCACCAAAAAAGACTACAATCCTATAGTTAAAACGGTGCTGACATGTATTCCCATTCTCAAATTTCTCATGCTCTATCGAATGTTCTCGGAGATATCCGAAATGGAGGAGATGGTCGGTATATACGAGGATAAAAGGCTCAACCCTTTTATAAATCTCTTGCTTTACTTTGTCTTCTTTACAGGGATAATATTCGCACAACAACACCTAAACAGGGTGTGGCAGAGGGCCTGAAATCATTCCATGGATGCAGATCGTCTCTCTTATTGACGCAATTATAACACATGGGATAAAATACCGAATATGATGCCTCTACAAATGAGATCCAAACCCATCTGGAGCCGTTTCTCACGATCTCTCATGCAATGATGATCAGGATGAATGTTTGTGATAAATACCTGAAGATATGTTTTAATAATATGTTCGCACTTTAACCATGAACCGGATCGTGGAGGTGTTTAAATGGGTGATGAAAAGATTACTGGCGAGAAAAGCCCGATAGGAACATTGTTCCTGAATCTGTGCTTGCTTGGATGTGTCGGATATTTCTATATCGGACAGTGGCAGAAGGGATTGGCAGCTCTAGCTGCAACGCTGGTCCTTTCGTCAGTTGGGATAGGCCTCATTGTGCCGATAGTGGCGTGCATCGATGGATACATGCAGGCCAAGTTGATGACCGAAGGTAAAGCGGTCAAACACTGGTCGTTCTTCTCGCAGACCGCATGAGGTCTACGGGTTAGGAGCTGTACTTGTGGGTCTGTTGAAGGGCCCACAAGTTATTTTTATCCATTCATTCTGCCATTTATTTGCATGTCCAGTTCGTGAAAGGTTTAAATCGAATATTATAGATGGTCCATCGTGGATAATGAGATCATAAAGACGATGCGAACACTGGCCCCATTCCTTCTTTCCCATCATCCGGATTGTTCATTCTTCGATAACGATGTATTTCAGGTGTCCGGCAAGAGGATCTGCCTTGGCTGCAGCATCGCATATCCGACCGCTGTTCTTTTGATAATTCTCTCCATTTTCACCGGTTGGTATCGCTCACTACCGGAATTCATATTTCATCAGGACATGCTGTTCTGTGCCTCCTTATTGCTTGGATCGCTGCAGTTTATAAAATATCAGGGAATTCGGTCATCGAGAACCGCCAACATACTTGTAAAGGCCTCTTTGGGGCTATCGCTTGGTGGTATCACTGTATGGATCTTCACCACTCCTATTCATTTTGTATTCAGAATAGTGATGTTCATTGTATTCTTCATCTCCCTTCAGTTCGTCGGGACCATGAGGTTCAGAAGCATAAGGGATGTCTGCTCCAATTGTATCTACCACGGTGATTGGGACATCTGTTACGGGTTCAGGGATCTCAACAGATATCATGATTTCAGTCATGTCGACAGAAGAGGTCTCGAAAGGCTGATCTTTGACAAGAAAAGAAAGCAAAGGATGGCTTTCAGGGTAAACAGATCACGAAAAAGGGGACACCGGATCGATCTTAGAGATGCATCGAAACGATGGGTCTATCACGACAAGGCATATGATGTCCCGTGGCTCCCGGGAACCGGATCTGAGGTCTCAAGATACGAGGATATCCTTAGGATCCCCCGTCATCGAATGCGATAAAGTATGTCCGCTTTATATTATTCCGGCCGCTTTTCCGCCGGCCTCGAAGGCTGCAAGCGCCTCGTCAAGCATCTCTTGTGTCAGTCCCGCGTTCACCTGGACCCTGACCCTTGACTTGTCACGAGCCACCATCGGGAAGACGATCGGTAGAGCGAAGACACCCCTCTCGTAAAGCTCCTTTGAAAGCTGCTTGGCCTTGTGGGATTCCCCGCACATCACGGGTATTATCGGGGTCTCGGTCCTCCCGGTGTCGAACCCCATTGACTGGATCCTCTTCTTGAAGTAGTTGGTGTTCTTCCAGAGGTTCTCCCAGTGATACGGCTCTTCATCAAGCACCTGGATGGCCGCGAGCTGGGCTCCGGCCACAGCAGGGGGATGCGATCCCGAAAGGAGCCATGTCCTGGATTTGTTGTAAGCGAAGTTTATGAGGTCCCGGGAACCCGCCACCAGGCCACCGACAACTCCGTAAGCCTTGGAGAACGTACCCATCTCAACATCGAGTTTGTCGTGGCATCTGTAATGGACCCCGATCCCCGCTCCCTTCTCCCCGAGGACCCCCTCTCCGTGGGCGTCATCCACGTAGGACATTGCCCCGTACTCGACGCAGAGCTTAACGACCTGGTCCAGAGGTGAGGTGTCCCCGTCCATGGAGAACACTCCGTCCGTCACGACGAGAACCCTTCTTTTTTCCTGGGACTTTCTGAGAAGGTCCTCCAATCCTCCCATATCATTGTGAGGGTATACCCCCCTCTCCGCCTTGGAGAGCCTTACACCGTCGATGATCGACCCGTGATTGAGCTCGTCGGAGATTATCAGGTCATCCTTATCCGGGGCCAGCTGTGAGATCAAACCCGAATTGGCGGCGAACCCTGTCTGATAGACGAGTGACGCCTCCCTCTGCTTGAACTTCGCAAGCGCCTTTTCGACCATGAAGTGGACATCCATGCTTCCGGCGATAGCCCTCACGGAACCGGACCCGGCACCATTTCGATCTGTCCATTCCTTTGCGGCGGAGATCAGCCTCGGGTGGTTGGAGAGGCTGAGATAGTTGTTCGAGCAGAGCATGATGAGCTCCTTTCCATCAACCACGCATCTCGGTGTGGATGGCCCCTGGAGCTCCCTGAGCTGCCAGTTGAAACCCTTTGCAACGAGGTCCTGATACTCTTCTCTGAGAAATCCTGTTGGGTCCCTTTTCATAGATATTCCTCCACGAACGGTAGGATACGGGCGGGATATGAAGTGAATATTTATTAGGTTTGTGCGTATCCCATCCACCCGGCCGGTGAAGCATCTGTCTTTAAGTAAATGCATGCTGTAACGGGATGGGAAGGTGATGTATCCATGGTCAAGTTCATAAAGCCCAGGACAGCACAGAGATCCGGACCTGACATATCCAGGATCCTGAAGCAGTTCCACCAGATCGATGTGGAGACCGTGATGAAATCCAACATGTGGGACATGTCGTTCGTCACCCCCAAGACCCCCGTGGAGGAGGTCATAGGGATCCTTTCCTCCAGAAAGCACATCTGGGTCGTTGATGACATGAAGTCCATGAGGCTTATGGGCTGCATCACCGAACGTGACCTTGTCGAGATAATAGCTCCCAGGAAGATCGACCCGTACCAGTTCACGATATCGGGCTCTCATTTCAGGTCAATGCTGTTCGGGGGCCTCGAGAATGCCGAGGATATGATGACGACCGACCTGGTCACAATATATCCGAAGACGACCATCGGGAAGGCCCTGACAAAGATGAAGAGGCATCATTTAAAAAGGCTCCCCGTTGTCAGAAAAGGGAAGATCGTGGGGGAGCTGACGATGAAATCCATTCTACTGCAGTTCAAGAAGGTGCTTCGGTGGAGTCAGATACTGGATGACCAGAAGAAGTTGAACGGCGCATCCTGAGTTCTTTCTCTGCAGGTAGCCTGTCCTCAATGGATGCGATCGAACATAATTAACCCGGGATTGGCGTTTTAGATCATTATCAACCGTTCCACTTTCGTTCACTGATATGGACATATTAGGGTCCACTCCACTCAGAGACTATCGTACTTTCGGAACTGGGAAGAGAGGGGTTCTACAGAGCCAAAGGATGACAATGTATAATTATAAGGTAGGATAATCCCTTTTCCATAGAAAGTTCCACTTAGAGAGGTGAAAAAATGATTAGGTTATCTGTATTTGTAATTAGCGCCTTATTGATAACAATAGGATTTATTGGGCTAAAAACACCATTGATTCAGTATGCTGAGGCAACTCCTATACAATTTGGCACGGAATTGGAAGCTATTGTTACTCTTGGTGGACCTGAATATTATACGAGAGAAGGTGAGGGAGTATGTATTGAGCTATCATTTGGTGAGCCAGAGGATTATAATGCGACAAGATGGGTTTGTACATATCGGGTATACGATCCTCTTACAAATGAAACTGAAGAAGGGATATGCGAGTATGATAATCCTGAACTAACACAGGGTGTTGCAAGCTGCAAGATGGGAAATGAATAGAGGGCCATGGAACCTTCCAACCTAAAGCCAGAAGTGTTGACAAATCCATGACCCAGTGCCAATGTCAACAGAACGAGTATACCTCTCTCAGGTAATGATTGTTTAGGAATATCTGACCTCGAACACCGTATCAACCGTCACCGATCTCAAACTGAACACCGGGATCACGAACGACCAATACCAACGGATGATCAAGGATGGTATACTGACAACTTCACTCAACTACGACCACAACTGGGTCATCCTCACAAATACCCTCAACATGAACAAGGACCACAGGGGTTTCTTCAGACACAGGATCAAAAGATACTCCCGAACCGTTGTTATCTTCCACATTAAAAGAGATGCGAAGAGAACATTATCGTATCTGGTATCGAAAATACCATGGGGGCTTTCAGACAGGGAAGCGGAAGAGCTACTTGGGAGAGACTGCAAGAGACCTCTCAGAGAACGGGAAGAGAAAAATTCCATCCAGTCCAGGTTGATAAAGGGTGAACGTATCTATCTCAACAGGACCAAAAAGAAAGCGGATATCCGGATGAAGGAGAGAAGGATCAATCCGATGAGAAGCAAGGTATTGCAGAGGATGAAGGCCAGAGTGAAGAAATTATTCGATACACATGGTGACAATATCCAGTCTGTTGAGGACGGTTTCAGGTATCTTGGCCAGACGGTCCTGACCAGGTTCGGTATAGACCTGGGAAATCAGAGTGGCAATAAACTCGTCGAGATGATATCTGAGAGGTCGCACAGACATCTTCGAGCTGGAGTTGAGAGAGTATTTTCTCGATTGAAGGCTTTGAAATCATTCGAGAGACCCAAAGCGAGAGATCTATCAACTGTGATAAAGACCGTATGGTTCTGTATGATAGGTCAGCTTGTTCAGGCTAAGACAGCAGTCGAGAAAGGTTTG
>JAFGJI010000267.1 GCA_016929175.1 Thermoplasmatota archaeon
GGTGCATGGCGGTCTCGAAGCTCAATCTTGTCCTTGTCGATGCTTCAAAGAAAAGGGAAGCTAGAACCTTGCCTTCAAGGAGCTTCGACCTTTTCTCCCCCCTGGCGACCGGCAGCATCTTCCTGGAGGTGTCGAGTATCAGATCGATCTCGTCAAGTTCAAGGTCTCCGATATTTATTATGTCCCTACCCTTCAATGTCAAACCAGGGCCCCCAAAACAGGGTAATGATGGGTACACGATATAAATCCTCTTGCGGGCTGCTGAGCCCTTCAGCGGACAGTTTATATTCATTGTTCAACGTTCGGACATCATGGGACGACCGGACGGCACGGTGGTCAGGGACCTTCCGACATACCGCAGGATGATGCCCTACTTCATGAAACACAAGTACGAATCACTCTATTTCTGGGATCACGATATCCTTGCCGAACCCGGGATCGCATTCGCCGAGAGGATGAGCATGGAATACGGCGAGAAGGTGACATATTTCCATCTCTTCCTCCATTCCCTCCTCAAGGTCTTCTACGCCTATCCAGGCATCAACAGGTTCGTCAAGGGGGGGAAGATATACGACCGCAAGGGCATCTACTTCTCCTTTTCGGTGAAGAAGGAGATGACCAAGGAGGCAAAGATCTCAGTCGTCAAGAAGGAATTCAAGCCCGAGTTCACACTTCTGGATACCGTGAAAGCTACGAGAAAGGAAGTGAGAGAGGTCAGGTCGGGTAAGAAGGACCAGGGAGAGAAAGAAGCTAAGAGGTTTCTTATCTTCCGGGGCTTCCTGATCAAGGTAGCATATCCCTTCTACAGGTTCATGGACGAATACGGCCTGTTCTCAAAGAAATATATGGAGAAGGAGGTGCTGTACTCCTCGGCCTTCATTGCCAACCTTGGCTCATTCAACTGTGACCCGGTATTTCACCACATGTATGAGGTGGGAACGATAACGAACTTCTACTCTCTGGGAGCGATCAAGGAAAAGGTCGTCGCCGAGAACGGAATGCCGGTCGTGAGGAAGGTCTGTCCCGTCAGGGCGACCGTTGACGAGAGGGGCGAGGACGGCTTCTACTATTTCAAGGCGTTCGAATATTTCATAAAGCAGATCGAGGAGCCCGAGAACCTGCTGAAACCCTGCGAAAGGATCAAGTGAGGTGAATGGGAAATGGAGCCGGTCCGCCTCCAGAGGTATCTTGCAAGATGCGGACTGGGGTCCCGAAGGGCATGCGAGAGGATGATAACCGAGGGCAGGGTGTCGGTCAACGGCACTGTTGTTTGGGAGCAAGGGGCCAGGGTGGGCGAGTTCGATGTCGTCATGGTGGACGGCAGAGCGGTCGCCCCGGAAAAGCTCAGGTATTTCATCATCAACAAGCCGCCGGGGACCATATCCGTCGATCAGGACCTAAGGGGAAGGAGATATATCGTGGACCTGATCCCGGGGGGGCGGGAGATGGGCCTGTTCCCGGTCGGCAGGCTCGACCTTGACACTTCCGGTCTGATGATATTGACGAACGACGGTGATCTCGGGAATAGGATCGCTCATCCCAGGTATGGCATCTCCAAGGAGTATGTTGCCCTGGTGAAGGGGAGATGGAGCATCGGATCGTTGAAAGAAGCTTCCAGGGACGGCGTGAAGCTCGATGACGGATCCCTCGTCAGGGACATTGTGTTCTTGCAGGCGGAACCCCGGGGAGACCGGACCGTGGTCACCCTTCGTATACACGAAGGGAGGAAGCATGTGGTCAAGAGGATATTCCTCTCGCTCGGCAGCAGGGTCATCGAACTGCACAGGAGCGCCATCGGCGAACTCGGACCGGGAGGGCTGAGGGAAGGAGAGTGGAGGGAGGTCCGGAAAAAAGATATCCTTGAAAGGATGAAGACCTGAGACGGATCATGCCGTATCTGCAGCATCCCAATGAATATATTGCATAATACCATGACAGATCGTGCATGTTATAATAGGCATGTTCCTGCTCCTTGCGGCCGGGGTCGTCATAAGCGCCGTAGGGGCCCTTGCGGGACTCGGCGGAGGATTCCTGGCCGTCCCCTTTCTGATGCTCCTCTGGGGGCTTGACAGCGAGATGGCGGTCCTTGTATCTTTGACGATGATCCTTGCCAACGCCGTCTCCAGTTCGGTGACGTATCTTCGGTTGAGGCTCGTTGATATCAGGGTCTTCGCACTACTGGTACTCCCCACCATCCCGGGACTGTTCCTCGGATGGTGGCTTCTTCGGAACCTTGAAGAATCCCAGTTCAGGCTGCTCTTCGCTGTACTCATGGCCGTTGTGATGATATACATACTCATAAGGAACCGGAGAGAGGAGAAGGATGCAGGTGGGGAACGGGGAGAGGGGAGAAGGAGGATCGATCCTCTGATATCCGCGATATCGGTCCCGATAGCATTCATCGCCGGTGCGGCCTCATCGGCCTTCGGCATCGGCGGCGGCGCCATACTGATGCCGCTTCAGGTCGGACTGCTGAAGATGAGCGTGAAGAGAGCGATCGCAACATCGATGATGCTGCTTGCTGTGATGTCGGGCACAAGGGTCATCATCATCTCGGGAGCTTCCTTCGACCCCTTCATAGCGCTCCCGTTCGCTCTGGGTGGGCTCCTTGGGGCACAGGCAGCCGCTTATATCGTCAGAAGGGCGAAAAGCAGGTCGCTCCTCTATTTCCTGGCCGCTTGCATGTTCACGATCGCGATCTACATGGGAACGCAGGCATTACTGGACCTTTGGTGAATTTCACTCCTCTTTTTCTTCAGCGGTATCGGCCCCCGTATCCTCTTCCCCTTGTTCCTCCCCCTCCTTCATTGGACCCCCGTCCCCTGCCTGATAACTGTCCAGGGTGACCTTCTCCAGCCTCTCGAGGACCCTTTCCCTCACATGACCCTTCACCTTCTTCTTGGATGTGGAGGAGATACCGAAGGTCTCCGAGAAGCGATGGGTTGTTGTGAGGACCTTCGTGCTCCCCTCCCTCCTGGATCGCACCAGTCCCATGTGCATGAGCTCCTTGACATGGTCATAGACCCTGGGCCCGTACATGTCCACAAGGTCCGACTGTTTGACCGGTTGATGGTATGCGATGAGTGCGGCCGTCTTGAGGAGCTTGGGGTTGACCTCCGGTGCGGCAAGCGCCCTGATGCCCTCGACATATACCTCCTTGACCCTCAAAGAATACTTATTGCCAGCCTTGAAAACCTCCAGAGACGTGTCCCTGCGGGAATATGTCTGGGACAGCTTCTTCAGATAAAGCTTCACCAGCGGGGCCTCGATCCCCGTAGAGGAACCGATGTCCTCCACGGAAACGGGTTTCCCCGAAGAGAACAGGGCTGCTTCAACAAGGAGCATGGGCGGAAGCTCTTCCTCTTTCCGTTTTGTATCATCTTCATCCAATAGGTATCCTCCATCACGTGTTGAAGTGTGCTGGTATCGGTTTTTCCTCTACGATGATCTCTTCCGGCTTCGTGATCCTGGTCTTGCCCTCACTGACCTTGCGGAGGTTCTCGTCGAGGTCTCCGAATTCAAGGTCCCCGTTCTCCCTCTGCAAATTCTTGACCATGATCTCACCGGTGGGGAAGGACCTCTGCCACATCATTATGCGGTCCCAGTTCGCAAGGTAAAGGAGGGAAATGAAGGTGGAGGTGGCATCCAGTTGAAAGCCCGTGTCTATCTTCGAGAAAGGTATCGGATGACCGTTGAACTGGTTGACCCTCTGCCATGTCATTTTGATCTCTTCCTCTATATGCTCCTTGAAGACCTTATCATTTATGTTATCCCTGTTGCGGACATCGAGCATCTTTCTCTCCTGCAGCCGCTCCCTCCTCTGCTCCTTCAGCAGCTTGACCTCATCCTCCACATCCTCTATTGCATTCAGAAGGTCGACCAGGGTCACCGGACGGTCGCCTTTGTGGATCACCGATTCGACAAGCACCGACTCACGGGTCTTCAGGATACTCCTGGTAACCTCGAAGGTCTCGTCCTCCTCCATCCAGTCATAGAACTCCTCCTGATCCGACGGGTCTTCCTCCGGCCCCATCTCGGCCTTCCTCAGGGTGTCGTTCGATTTCATGTAGAGAACGGAATAGGCCATCCTGATGAGCTTTCCTATCACCACCAGGTCCGATCTCTCCTGGCTCTGAAGCTTCTTTAGGAACATCCTGCAGAAGCGTACAAGGTCCACGTCCCATGGGTCAAGGTAGTTCTCGGTGGCGAGTTCAAGTATCAACGCGATCGACCTTGAATACGGGTCCTTGATCGTGATATGTACCTCTTCCTTCAAGTCTGACAGGACCTCAAGGTATCTCTCCAGCTTTGGATAGAGGTTCTCGCTGCTGTCATCTATCAGGGACTTGTGGAACAGCAGGTGGCGAAATACCTCTTCCTCTATATCGAGGGAAAGCTGGCGGTTGCCCGTTCTAATGGTCACGTCCTATCTCCCCCGTCTGCATCCTTGCGGTTGTCATTTCATCCCGTCCCCTTTTTCATACGATTCAACATCCTTGAGCTCCACCCTGCCCAGGATGACCGATTCACCCTTCTGGAGCGTGATCCCGTACAGGTGGTGAGCTTCCTTCAGGCTTATCTTCCTCAAACTGATGATCACGAACTGGGCATATTGTGAGTTCTCCCTTACCAGTCTTGCGATTATCTCCGCATTGACCGCATCAAGGTTCTGGTCCACCTCGTCCAGCAGATAGAAGGGCGATGGGTCCCAAGACTGCACGGAGAAGATGAATGCCATCGATGTCAGGGACTTCTCACCGCCCGAAAGCGCATTCAGCCGGGTCATCTTTTTGCCGGGAGGTCTCGCATGGATGTGCAGGCCGCCGGATAGCGGATCGTCCGCATTCTCGAGCTCGAAATAGGCTTCGCCTCCCCCGGATACCTTGGAATATATCTCCCTGAAATTGCGGTCAATACCCTCGTAAACGTACATGAACTCCTCTCTGCGTTTGGAATTTATCTCCGAGATCAGTTTCTGAAGCTCGTCCTTTTCCTTCTCGAGGGACTTCAGCTCGGTTGTTATCTCCACCTTCTTCTTCTCGGTCTCCTCGTACTCCTCGAGTGCCTTGAGATTAACGTTCCCTGCGTTCTCCAGGATGGTCTCTATCTCCCTGACCGTCCGGACCATGTCCCTCTCGCTCGGGTACGGAGGATCCGGAAGCTTCACTCCACTGTAACCCTGCTTCTCGGCAAGGATATCTGCAAGCTTGTCCTCGGCGGTCCTTATGTTGGTACGCTGTGTGATTATTATCTGGTCCTGGGACATGAGGGAGGACCTTGCTGTCTCCCTCTGAGCAAGCAGTCTCTCCACATCGCGGCCCATCTCGTTCCTTCGATCGTAGAGGTCCTTGGTCTTCGAATCGATGGTGGCGAGAACTGCCTCGAGGGCCTTTACCTCCTTGCCGAACCTTGTCTCCCTCTCTCTAGCCGAGGCCATCTCCGCTTCCGCCTTCTTGATGGCCTTGCCTATATCCACGATCCTTCCCTCGAGCTCCTTTCTGCGCTCCTGGAACAGCGAAAGCTGTACCCGGGCGGAATCCCTTGTTTCCACCAGGGAGGTGCGCCTGGTCAGGAGGGCATCCCTCCCCTCACGCAGTGTCCTCAGACGGTCCCTCACCGCTTTCGGGGTAGCGAGCTCCACCCTTTCCTGAAGAAGGTCCCGCTCCTTCGTGAGGTCCCTGACCCTGGACCCAAGCTCCCTGACCTTTTCCTCGAACCCCGCTGCCGCTTTTTCGAGTTCTCTGATCTCCCCGTTCAGGGCGTTCAGCTCATCTCTCTTGGTCCCCAGCTGGTCGTTGGATGATCTCAGGGTCTCTTCGAACTTCTTCTTCTTCTCCACGATATCGGACCGTTCGGTGGTGATCTTGCGGATCTTTGATTCGAGTTCGGACACCCGGTCCCTGGCCTCGTTGAGTGATGCGGTCACGACATCGGACTCGGCCATTTTCTCCTTGAGCTGGTGGGAAATCGCCTCCAGTTCCGATGCTGAACGTTTGCCGAACCCCGGCGAACCTTTTTTCTGGTTCAGGCTTCCCCCGGTTATATCTCCACCCCCCCCCGCTATCTCTCCGGAAAGGGTGACGATCCGCACACCGCCCATCAATCTTCTGAGAGTGCCGAGATCGTCAACGACCACGGTGTCGCCGAAAGCCCATGTGAAAGCATTTCGGTATTCCTCCGAGAACTCCATCAGGTCAACTGCAAGGCCGATCACATGGGGGTCGTCTTTTACCATCAGTGTTTTTGCCCCGGGTCTCCTGACGGTCATCTTGTTGAGCGGGAGGAAGGTCGCCCTGCCGAGCTTCTTCTTCTTCAGATGCTCGATGCACCTTGCAGCTACCTCGTCATCCTCCACGATCAAAGAACTTATCCTGCCGCCTGCAGCCACCTCCATGGCCAATGAGTATTTCTCGGGGACGTTCCCGAGTTCACCGATGGTCCCGTGTATGCCCCGTATCTCTCCCCGGTCCCTTGCCGTGAGAAGATCATCGACCGCGAGCGAGAGACCCTTGTTCAGTTTCTCCGAGGTCTCGAGCTCAACCTTCAGCTGGGTATAGATACGGTTCAACGAGGTGATCTCCTGCTCCAGGGACCTCATCCTTCCTCCGAGCACTTTCTCCTCGGACCTTGCGGACATGTAATCCTTCTGAAGCTTCTCGAGGTTGCGATCAGATGACCCCTCCGTGATGGACTTGAGCTCTTTTTTCTGTTCGGAAACCTCGTACTCGAGGGTGTGGACCATCTGCTCGGCATCCGCATGTGCCGTTCTCTTCACATCGAGGAAATGCCTGTTCCGGTCCAATTCAAGGGTGGCCTCCGAAAGTTCGTCGCGGGCAGAATCCAGCCGTTTGGATGTCTTTCCGAGCTCCCTTCTGAGGTCCAAGAGGTCCTGGTCCGTCTGCTCCTGCTCCCTTTCCAGATCGGTTATCTTCTTCTGCTCCCTATCGACCTTCTCGTTGATCTTCCCGATCCCATCTTCCGAGGAGGTGATCTCTTTCTCCAGCCCATCGAGCTTCTTGGAGACGTCCTTTTTCTCCTGCTCCCTGATGCTTGCCTCGGACCCGAGTTCGGAGATCGAGTCCTGTGCTGTCATGATCACATCGCGGGCCCTCATGAGCTCGAGCTTGGCCTCATCCATCTTTGCCTTGAGCTTCCTGCCCTCCTCCCCGGTGATATCGTCTATCTCGGCCTCCACGATCTTGATCTCACGGTCCAGCCTGCCCCTCTCCGATTCCAGTTTCTCCACCTCTCCCCGGAGATCGATCTTGCGCTTCTCCGCATTATCGATCGCCTGATGATAGGTCTCCATCTCGCCTCTGACAGCGGTCTCCTGGACATGATACAGGAGTGCTTTCGTCTGGTTGATCTGCTCCTGTGCCGCCCGGTATTTCTCCGCCTCATCCCTCTCCTTCTTGAGCTCCCTGAGCCGGACCTTGATCTGCTCCAACAGCCATTCGATCTTCTCCATGTTGGCCTCCGTCTTCGCCTTCTTGGCCTGGGCTGCGTCTATCTCGTCATCATACTTCCTTATCCCCGCAATATCTTCTATCTCCTCCCGGATCTTCACAGGGGTCTTGTTGATGAATTCCGCTATGTGGCCCTGAAGCACTATGTTGTATCCTTCTGCGGACAGGTGAGCGTGCGTGAGTATGGATTCGAACTGGTTCTGGGAGGACACCCTGCCGTTCACGTAAAAATACGAGAGGGTGTTGTTCGGGTCGGAAGCGGACCTTCTGATCACTCTCTTCAGTGAGACCTGGTCCGAGTCAATTGGTATCATCCTGTCGCTGTTGTCGAACACGAGAGTGACCTTGCATTCATTGGCTGGTTTGAACTTGTCGTTGCCATGGAAGATCAGGTCCTCGAGCCTTTTGGCCCTTACCATCTTCGAACTTCTCGGACCGAGAACGAAGAGGACCGCATCAGCGATATTGGATTTGCCGGAACCATTCGGGCCCGTTATCCCGGTGAAACCTTCATAAACAGGTACCACCACCTTCTTTCTGAAGGTCTTGAAGTTCTCCATGTGGATCTCTTTAAGATGCATGGTCACACCTGGGCGAGGGCATCCCAAATAAGCATATCAGGAGCCCGATCGGTCGCAGAGCGGATTCCCATCCCGCCTTGTTATTGGGTATAAGTTGGTTTTTGGATAAATAAATAACTATTTTTTCCATGCTATTTTGCCGGATGCGGTCTACCGAACATGTGATGTCCGATGAAAACCATTAAAATGATACATGACCCTGAACCGTCCATGAGAGGCAGAGATCGGCCCCTGCTACAGACATTTATCGCGGTATCCTTCATCTTACTGTCCATCGGACCGGCCGTTGCAGTCAAGGACCCCGATCTAGCGGAATTCGCGCTCTCTTCACGGGTGTCGACGGAGCTGGACCGTGTCCTGTCCACGGAACAGGAGAGCATATCTCTGATAGTCCAGTTCACAGACGGACCCACGGACAAGGACCGGAAGTTCCTGGAAGACCTTGGTTTCTCCGTAAGGAGAACGTTCAGAATGGTCCCGGCCATTTCGGCAGACGGGCCATCATCCCTCATTGACAGGCTCCTGAATAACGAAAGGGTCACCTACATAGAGAACAACGATCCGGTGGTCCTCGACATGGAGATGGGAACGCATGTCATCAATGCCACTCAGGTATGGGCAAGCCTCCTGGATGGACCGGGAGGCCTGAAGGACCCGATAGACGGGGAGGGGGTAACCGTTTGCGTTGTTGATACGGGAATAGATGCCGGCCACCCCGATCTCGATCACGGCACGAAGACCATTCGGAACCTTTTCGACGCAGGGAACGGTCTATGGGTGGAGGCCGAGAACACCGATACGAACTACGGACACGGAACCCATGTTGCAGGGACGGTCGCGGGTAACGGAGATGCCTCTGCCGGTGCAAGGAGGGGGGTTGCTCCCGGGGCGAACCTCATCGGTCTCACCGTCTCACTGCCCGAGGAAGGTACCACTCCCACCGAGGACGGGTATATCCAGGGTCTTGAATGGGTCTACGAGCATTCAAGACCCGGTGCGAATCCGGACAATATAAGGGTCGTCACGAACTCGTGGCATTCAACGGTCTCCGAGTATGATCCGAACACGGTGCTCACCCAGGTTATCGAGAAGATCACCTTCGAGAACAATGTGATCTCGACATGGTCCGCAGGGAACGACGGGCGGGACGATCCCGAAGGGGACGAGCTCACGACATCGGGTCAGGGCAATACTCCGATCGCTGTCATGGTGGCTGCCTACGAGAGGGACGGGTCTGCAGTCACGGATTTCTCGTCCCGTGGGAGGGTGGGGGACAACCACACATATCCTGACATAGGTGCCCCCGGAAGGTCCATCTGGTCCACATCGGCGAGAAGGACCGTTATAAGCACAGGCACCTACACCGGTGGCAATACCAATCCATACTATCTCGCCATCTCCGGCACATCAATGTCCACACCGCATGTTGCCGGACTCGTTGCACTTCTGTGGCAGGCGGCACCTTCGATGAAGGTCTCGGACCTTCATGAGGACTATTCGGGACCCGATCCGGAGGCCTGGTATTCGGATCCGAAGACGAGGGTCCACGAGGCCGAGTGGATACTGGAAGCCTCCGCCAGGTTCCTGCCACCCGACGCCGACCACGGGAATGTAGCGGGGGATACGAACTCCACAGGATGGGGAGGAAGATCCGTGGACTATGTCCAGGGCTATGGTATCGTTGATGCGAAGCGTGCCGTCGGGATCGCATTGACCCTGGAGCGTCTCAGGGACATGTGCGAATACCCTTCGACGATCACTGTCTGGGATGCCATCAGGGCTTACGACCTGCAGGGTGTGGCGGGCACCATGACGGTTCCCTCCTACACCGCAGAGGTCTCATGGTCGGGGGAGTTCTCGAGATACAACGACCAGGACATGAACCCCCTGTCGCTCGTTAACCAGACAAAATTCGTGGAGGTCCCAAAGGGTGCTCAGAGCGCCACCGTGACAATGACCTACGCAGGGCTGGACCTGACAAGCTTCCAGGCCGGGGACCTCTCGTTCACCATCGACACGAACGGGGACGGGAACGAGGATGTCCAGTCCTCCCTTTCCTTCACCGATGAGGGTTTGGATGTCGAAGAGGTCCCTGTCGCGGGGGGAGGAATATGGACCTTCGGGATAGTGGGCAGGGGATTGAAACTGCCCAGACCTTTCCAGGGGGTCAATTACGTCGAGTTCAGGATGGAATACGATATCACGGTTGTCTTTTTAATGTCCGGGAACGGGACGTACAGTCCAAGACCACTCAATGCAGTTTACGCACCTATCAGACCGGGGGTGGAGACGGAAGAGAGGGCGGATATCGAGGTCATGGCCTACCATCTCAGGGAGCTCGAGCTTCCGGGAGAGGAGGAGGAGCATGAGGAGAGAGAGGGGGGATTCCCCTGGGCAGTGCTAGCGCTCGTCCTGATAGCCGCGGCCGCCGGAACCGCAGCCGTGATCTACATGCGGAAAAAACGCACCAGGCAGTGAGCCTATTCCAGGAAATGTGCAATGTTTTGGTCCGGGAATGTATTTTGGGGAAGAAATTGAAGGACGAAAAGCGGAGGAGCCGATGAAGAGGGATAAGACCTGAAGAAGGAAATGGACCCACTCGGGAAAAAGGCAATATACTATTGTAATGTAGGCATTCGCATTCCGGGCGGAGAAATGCCAATGGACGATGTCGAGTTCATCCATACCCATGAATGGCCTGCCGAAGAGATCGTGGAGCTTTACCGGGCGGGCGGTTGGTGGAAGGAAGAATACAGAAAAGAAGGTATTTCACGGCTTCTTTCGGGTAGTTTCGATCTCGTCATCGCCTATCATAGGCTGGAGAAGAGGGCTGTTGGCATGGGCCGGATGATCTCCGATGGCGTCAGCGATGGATACATTCAGGACCTGGTGGTCCTCCCTCACTTGAGGGGCAGGGGTATAGGCGGGAGGATGGTAAAGGAACTTGCAGGTTACGCAAGAAAAAGAGGGCTGGTCTGGATCGGACTGATAGCGGAGGAGGGGAGCACCGATTTCTACCGGGAGCTGGGTTTCAAGGTCTTCAACGGCACCCCAATGATATACGATCCGGAAGGGAGGGGATGAAGCTGGAACTTTCCGATCTTAGGGAAGTCGCCCTAGAGGACGCTTCAGCCTTCAGGGAGCACTACCGCAGGTTCCCCCCGGAGCACTCCGATTACCTGCATGGAACGATGTATACCTGGCGGGATTACATGCGCTACTTCTTCACGAAGACAGGAGAGCATCTTGTGATCACCGCGGAGCACGATGGGAGGCACTACATCCGGCCGCCGGTTGGCCCTTATGAGAGGGATGTTTTCGAGGAGGTAATACAACTCTCAAGGAGCGAGGGATGGGAACCTGTCATTTCAATGATAGGCACACGAACGATACGATGGATGCAGAAGGAGTTTCCGGACCTGACATATGAACCACACAGGGACTACTTCGAATACGTCTATCTCTCCAGGGACCTGGTAGAGCTCCCGGGAAAAGATCATCTGAAGGTCCGCAACTATCTCAACAAGTTCAGGAAGAACAACGAGCATACCATCGAGGAGATATCAAAGGACAACGTCCATGAGGTCAGGGAATTCCTCATCGAATGGTGTGAGAAAAAGGGATGCAGGGATGACCCCTTGCTCCTTCATGAAAGACAGGCGAACTTCCATGCCCTTGAGGATATGTTCCCCCTTGGTTTGGAGGGACTCATGATCAGGGTTAACGGAGAGGCCGAGGCCTTCTCGATGTACGAGGAGATGTCAAGGGAGATGGCAGTGGTCCATCATGAGAAGGCGAACCCGGACATCGTTGGTATATACCAGGCCATCAACAACGAGACCGCAAGACATCTCGTCGAACGGTATCGTTTCATAAACCGGGAAGCCGACATGGGTGTCGAGGGGCTCAGGCGGGCCAAGGAGAGGTACAGGCCCCATCACCTCCTGGAGATCCACCATGCCCGGTAATGAAGGAGTTCACTCCTCGAAGTAAACATCCTTCTTCGACCTTGACAGGAGGAAGAAGACTATCGCGACGGAAAGGAACAATACTATTAGGACCGAGGGTACGAGGTAGAGAAACAGTGGGACCTTCGATTCATCATCATCGACCGGCCCCTCTCCATCCGTTCTTTCCACATGAATGCAGTTGAATCCCTGGACCAGGACCACTGACCTGCCTTCCTCGTCCTCGAGGACAAGCTTCAGTTCATGGTAGCCTCTCAGCATCGAGATCGTCAGCACCGGACCGCTCCCGTAAGATACATTGTCATAGGTCCAGCTGTAGATCAGTGAACCACCGTCCGGGTCGTAGGAAGAGGAAGCATCAAAGACCTGCGTCTCGTTCTCGATGACCGTTATAAGGTCCGGTTCCTGGATCGGTGTACCGTTCATCAATAACGAGAGGACCGGAGGCCTGTTCGTGACCATTATGGTTATCGAAACCGATGTGGACAGGTTTCCGTCGGAGACACGCAGCGAGATCGTATGCAATCCTTCGTGGAGGTACATCGCAAATCTCCCGTCCGTTGAAAGTTTGATCCCGTTGACGCTCCAGAGGAATGAGACAGGGCGGCCCTCAGGGTCATGGCTTCCATTGGAATCGAACATTATCAGCTCACGGACATGGAAGCTATCGCCCTCGGCCGGGCTGCTGATGACAGCTATCGGGGGTTCGTCGACGGGCAGGGGTCTCGAACTTATGTAGACCACAACATAAGCAGAGGATGAAAGGTCGCCGTCGGTGACGGTGAGCGTCAGTACATGCTGCCCGAGTGAGAGAAGGACCCGGTCCTCTTTTCGGGTGGATAGTCCACCGTCTTGGTCGCTCGTCCATAGGAATGAGAGTTCGTCCCCTTCCAGGTCGTAGGTGCCATTCGCTGAAAGTTCCACGAACTCGTCCTTGTAGATACTCGAGTGATTGTCTGGGGACTGGATGTGAGGGATGGGTCTCGTGTTCGCGACAATGACCGAGATATTGACCAGATCGAAGGACCCCAGACCTTCCGGGTCGGCCACCTTCAGCCTTATGGTATGGTCGCCCACTATGAACTTCCGGCTGAAGGACGGCTGATCGGACAGTAAAGTTCCGGTTGAAGGTACGCTCCACTCGTAAATGAGCTCGTCACCGTCCGGATCGAGCGTTCCCTCGGACCCGAAAAGGATCTCGGTCCCCGCCGTGACAACAAGCCCCTCTTCGGGACTGGAGATCACCGCCTTCGGAGGTCTGTTTGGACGGACCACCTCAAAGATCACGATGTCGGATGAGATCATCATCGTGTCCTTCCATACAGAGAACGTCACCGAATAGATCCCGACATCCGGCGCCCAGTGGAAATCGGCCTCCAGGCTGAGGGGTTCCGATGACCCGTTGCGGAACCACAGGTATTGAACCTCGCCGAGATAGGGAGGATAGGGGTCAAGCTCGCCGCTGAATTGCAGTTCCTGTCCGAACGGATAGGTGCCGGGACCCGGGGATAGTATTACCGCCTCGGGTGTGACCTCGGAACGGCTGACCGACAGGGATAATTCCGCAAAGGTCCTTGTCAACGGTGACGAGAGACCCGGAATTATCACATGCCAGTCCCGATCGTCGGGAAGTATGACACTCCCGGGCTTGGACCATGTAATGTTGAGGACGGCTGCCGGGAAGAACTCCGAACCCATCCGGTAGAGCGAGTAATTAACATCATCCACGAAGTACAACCTCAGGACAGATCTGTCCCGATAGCCCGTCCATGTCCACTTCCCGTAGCTCATCGGGTCGGTGAAGGACCTGGTACGCTGATCGATATCGAGGAGCGTCGCATTGAACCTGACCCCCATCTCGCTTTCGGTCATCCTCGTCAGGTTTGTTTTCAATGGCATGGTTGTGTTCAGGCTGACGTTGAACCTGTAATGGAACCCGGGAACAGCGTCGGGGACAGCCAGAGGAATGGGATCCATGTCCGGTGTGTTCTTCCCGATGGGAGAGAGCACCTGGACATAGTAAGAAAATCCGAAACCGACCTCGAATCCCGTTTCTCCGAAGGCATCGGTATGATTTCCTATAAGGCCGTATCCATAATCGTAGTTGGATGCCCCGTAGGAGTACAATCTGACGGAGGCGCCATCAACGGGCATACCATTTGCATCGGTCACCCCGACGGTTATGTTCGCCGTCTGTGTATGCAGATATGCTGAGTTGAATTGAGTGGAATCGGGTTTCATCACTGTATTGACGTTCACGCTACCGGGACCTCCCTCGGCATAGGTGTCGTCTATGACCCCGTCATAAGCCCTCCACACATGCCATCCGCGGTCGAAGAACATGTTCCATCCGTGCATGGCATCGAAATTGATCACCGTAACCGCCGGTATGAGCGCGGTCTTTGCGGCAGCGGTAAGCAGATAGGAGTTCTCGCCGCACATGCCTATGTGCTCTCCATATGCAAGGACCGGCTGGCTCGACCTGTTTTCCGGCGGGGGCATCCCGAAGATCATCGAGGACATCTGCCACTTCGTGACAGCTCCGACAGCACCATTGTTTTCCAGGCCGTTCTTCGTGCCGTTCCACAGAGTGGTCTGGTTGAGAAGAGACCCACGAAGAACAGGATAGCCCGGGTCGGCTTCGTAATAAAGGAAGGTCCTCCAGAACCAGCCGTCATCAGGGTAGGTATACCTCCTTGTCGTCCTGTTCATGTAATTGGGCTGCTCCAGGCTGTTTCTCGGTATCACGAGGTATTCATAGTAGATGTTGTCAGGAAGGGTAACGGTACCGTTGGGGATGTTGTAAGTGATCCTGCTCTTCAACCCTTCGGAGGTGTTGAGGTCGGTTATGGACGCATATGGTACTTCCTCGGCCACCTTGTAGATCATCTCCACGTTCTCCACAAGAAGCTCCGGCCAGACCCAGGTGGAGCTCAGGACCACTGTTGGAAGATGGGCGATGGTGAAGGCTATCTCGTCCCTATATCTCCAGTCAACGGAGTCGTTCAGAAGGAGGTTCGCCAGTCTGTTCCCGTGGAAAGAGGAGAACTCGGAGAACTTCCAGCTCAGGCTGTCGTTGAGCCACTGAGGGGCAGCGTCTATCGCCGCTCTCACGGTGGCGTTGTGATCGAGATAGGGATCGTAAGGAGCGGAGCCCTCCAGTGTTCCGTTCATGTTATCAAAGAACACCGAGAAGTCTGTTGACGAGTTGATATGGGAGGACCAGGTGCCGTTGGTGAGCGGTAACCAATCGATCTTTCCTCTGGTCGAGGCAGGGATCATTCCCTTCGCCGGTCCCGTGATCGGACCGGGACCAGAAATGGCAAGCGGTAACACGGCGGTGATCGATAATACACAGAATAGGAACGGTATCCATTTTTTTCTCATCCACGGCCTCCCGGACCTGTCATCACCTTCCATTATGGGTGGATTTATATATTTCCTTGGTGGGCGTTTCCTTACCTTTTTGCCTTTTTGGGAGGGGATCGTCATGATTATCAGTATCTTTGACGGGTCCATGCTTCTCCATATCCGGGAATATCCTGTTCCTAAGTAGGGCCCACACTACGACAATGATTAGGATCAATAGTATCGAGAGTACAGGCAGATACTGCGAGGGGGTCCTTATGAAGCCAGTGAACGAGCTTTCCGTAAGGAAGGGCATTTCGTAGATCGTTTCGTTCTCCCTTCCCTTGACATCGCTCCAGGCCCTGATCCTGACGTGGTTGATACCGGCGGAGCCGGACCTCTGCCGGAGGCGGATATGGAACTCCGCCTCGGAGCCGTATCCGACCTCAAGAAGCTCTCGGTCCAGTTCCGCATCCATGTTCTTCGACACGGACCCGATCTCCAGATGCACCGTGTCGTTACCGTTCCCAAGGTTCTGCAAATAGAGGTTGGCTTCCCTCCACTTCCCAACAGGTGTTCTCTGTGTGATCACCTCTCTTCTTATCTGAAGTCGGGAATACTGATCGACCACGATCCGAAAGGAGAATTCCTCCTGTATCGAACCCTTCTGGCCGGATGGATCGTACTTCCAATCCAACAGGAGCTTCAGCCAGAGATCGTCCGTGTGGATATGTTCTTTCGGGAGCAGTATAGAGAAAGAGAACGTTCTCATTTCGGTTCTATTGTTGAAGATCAATGGTGGGTAGCCCGTTATGAAAAGAACACCTGCAGAAGCTCTCAGGTACACGATCACGTAGTTCGTATCGTTCACTTCCGGAGGAAAGGAACAGTAACATTTTCCAGTGAAAGTCACTACTCCGTCGCTTTTCGGCTCGACATCCGCATGAACCTCCTCCTGGTCCATCTCGATCCAAATTGTCGGAGGGGGGAACTCTACCGTATCATCATCTTCCTGAGGCTTGACTGGTGTTAATACGAGTGGAACAAGTATCAATAACAGAACAAAGAATAGATGTTTGCTCACTTACAACTCTCCAACGTGGACATTAGTGTGACGGTGATTTATCTTTTACCCGGGAATTCCAATCTCCGGGGAGCCCTCTCACTGATCTTATCATCCTTGATCTCTTCGGAAGTATCCTTATCCCTGCCGAGATGTTCGAAGAGGAACATCCCAACGGATACCGCACTGATGATCGCTATTATCACTATCAGCCTGATGAAGTTCCTCTCGTAGAAGAAGGTCGAGAACTTCGGCTCGGTGTAGAACATGAGGGGCAGGTCCCATTCGGTGTGCTCCGGGTCCTCCTCTATGACCGCCTTCACATGGATGGTGTTCCCTCTTGAGATGCTCGGCTCCTGCCTTACACTGAACGAAAGCGTCCTGGTCTCCCCTTTCAGTAACCTCGTGGTCCTGTTATCGAACATTATACTCAGATGATCGCTGTCATCTTCTATCTCGAAAGAAATATTGACATCCATGTTCGATCTGTTCGTGACATTGAACAGATATTCCACACGGTCACCCACGTCGGCATACTGCTTCGGATGGTTCGATCCGATGTATAGATCGTAGAAAGGCTGTACTGTTATCCTGGCAGCTTTGACCTTCTCGAGGACGCCTTCCTCGTCGGAATTGCGGTATCTCCAGGTCCCCCATAGCTCCAGATCCACAACCGTATCGGCGGAAGAGTTGACGGGGGCCGTTACAGTGATCCTGGCATCACGACCGATAATTGCCTTGTTGAAATAGAGCGTGGGAACCTTAGTGACATTCCACCACCATGCGCACGCACTGATATGTACCTCAAGGTCCTCATCCTCTGGCGTATCCGCTGGAAGTAAGCAGTATACCCAGAATGTGAAGTTCACCTGGCCGCTGCTTCCCGGTCTGACGTCCACGCTCTGTTCGGTGAACGGGAAGGAAAGGGATATCACCGGATCATCAAGGTCGGACCGTGATGTTGCCCCATCGGCATACGCGGTATATGATAGGGGTGTAAAAAGCAACAATGAGCTTACCAGCACATACCTGATCTTCGAAGAGCTCATTTAGGTCCCGTTGCGGTATGGAACCGGAACATTATAATTAAAGTACATGCAAGGGATGTATGTCTCATAGTCTGCACTCTCTGCAGTCCAGCTTCTCGCAGACCTTGTTGTCTACCTTCCATTTCAGGGCCCAGCATTTGAACTGCTTGACGACCTCTATCAGTTCCACCCCGGATGGTGTAAGGTCGTATTCCGCTTTTATCGGAACCTTTGAAGCGTCGACCTCCTTTGTCAGCAGGCCCGCTTCCTCCAGTTCCTTCAGCCGCTGGGAAAGCACCTTGGGAGTGATGTCGCACAGGCCGTTCTTTATCTCCGTGAACCGTTTAGGACCCCCACCACTCCTGTATATCTCGAGGAGGATGACCATTGACCACTTTTTTGCCACGAGGTCGATGGTCCTGTATACCGTGCATTCTTCGTGCATGGTTACCCGGAAGAAACCTTCTAATTCATATACCTATGTATACTTAGGCTATCTGCTCACATAAGTATATCAAGGAGGAATGAACATGTTCTGCGATCAGTGCCAGGAAACGCTAGCAAACGAGGGATGCACCAGGAAAGGTGTATGCGGGAAGACGGATGATGTCGCCGATCTTCAGGACCTGATGATACACTGTTTGAGGGGCCTTTCATATTTCCAGGTGTTGAAAAGGGAGAAGGGAAAGCCGGACAGGGAAGCGAACAGGCAGATGCTGGAGGTGCTGTTCGCAACCATCACCAATGCCAATTTCGACAGGACGAGGATGATCTTTTTCATCAATAGAACGATCGAGATCAGGGACAGGCTGAGAAAAGAACTTGAAGATGAGGGCACAAAATTCACCGATCTGCCCGACCATGCAAGCTGGTCCTATCGGAACGAACAGCAGGCTCTTGAAAAAGCAAAAGAGGTGGGGGTCCTGTCCATGGAGAACGTGGACATCAGGTCCCTCTCGACATTGCTGCTCTACGGGATGAAGGGAATGGCCGCATATGCCGATCATGCACTGACCCTTGATCACGAGGATGAGAAGATATTCAGTTTCATGAACAGGGGCCTTCTGGCATACCGCGACCCGGATGCATCGATAGATACGCTACTGCCCCTTGTGATGGAATGCGGTGAGATCGGAGTGGTGACGATGTCTCTGCTCGACGAGGCAAATACGTCAAGATACGGTGTTCCCACACCGCATAAAGTGAAACTGGGCGTCAGGAAGAACCCGGGTATTCTGATATCGGGACATGAATTGAAAGACCTTGAGGAACTTCTCGAACAGACCAAAGGATCGGGGATCGATGTATACACCCACGGAGAGATGCTGCCCGCGAACTACTACCCCTTCTTCGAGAGATACGACAATCTGGTGGGCAACTACGGAGGGTCCTGGTGGCACCAGACAAAGGATTTCGAGACCTTCAACGGTCCGGTCCTCCTCACCACGAACTGCCTTGTACCCCCCCTACCATTATACAAAGGAAGGGTCTATACGACGGCAACGGTCGGATTCGAGGGGGTCCCCCACATCCAGGACAGAAAACCCGGTGAAATGAAGGACTTCTCGGGGATAATCGAACATGCAAAAAGATGCGCCCCACCCACGGAGATAGAGAGCGGGGAGATCGTCGGGGGCTTCAATCACCGCACCCTTTGGGACCTCAAGGACAAGGTGATGGAAGCGGTGGGATCAGGGAAGATTAAGAAGTTCATCGTCATGGCAGGATGCGACGGAAGACATCGGTCAAGGGAGTATTACTCCGATTTTGCCAGTGCCCTTCCCAAAGACACCGTGATCCTTACGGCAGGGTGCGCGAAGTACAGGTACAACAAGATCATCAAGGACGATATTGACGGCATCCCGAGGGTAATTGACGCAGGCCAGTGCAACGATTCCTTCTCGCTCGTGGCGTTCGCTTTGAAACTTGCGGACCATCTGGGGGTCGGCGTTAACGATCTTCCGATAGGATACAACATCGCATGGTACGAGCAGAAAGCGGTACTGGTTCTGCTGGCATTGCTTTACCTGGGTGTCAAGAACATCCATCTCGGACCGACACTCCCGGCCTTCGTGTCCCCGAACGTGCTCAACATACTCATCGATAAGTTCGGGATCGGCGGGACCGCATCCGTGGAAGAGGATGTTGCAGAAATGATGGCCTGATATTCAGGAACGTGCCGTTGTGCTCCGTCAGTGGGGACGGAGCACTTCCTTTTTCTGCCTTCTTCTTAGAATGATCACAAGTGCAGCGGTGATGATCGCAGCCAGTATCAGGAATGACACCAGGAATATCGGACCTGTAAAGAAATTCCCGATGGAACCGGTCGTCTCGTACTCGATGTCGACCTCGTCGGAGGAAAGTACCCCCGGCACCGATGATGTGGCCTTTATGTGCAGCTTCCCTTCCTTTCCACCCCCCGAGGTCTGCTCCATGTAAAAGGGATAGATGCCGAAGCTCCTTTCGGGTATGATGAATGCCAGACCCGGATACGCGAACCTGAAACCCTCCTCATTTTCTATGAGCATCGATACCCTGGCTTCGCAGTTGCCGTTGTTCTCCACTATGACCTCGATCTTCTTGTTCTCCCCGACGCTGAATGTCACCTTCTCCGGGTCCCGGATATGTACCGCTCCGTAAGGGAGGGGATGGACCACCGCCTGGTCCTCGGTTCCAGACCCGGACCGTTTGATCGAATCGATATACCAATTGGGTATGAACCTCATGAGGATCTCAAGTTCCACTGAGGCGCCGAGAATGGGTACTATCTCCAGGTTCATCTCGGCAACATCCGTGGACCTGTCGAAAACGTATTGGAAGACGTCGTTCAGGATGGTGGTCCCGCCAATATCCACATGAACGATCACTGTCTCACCGGGAGGGAAAGCAGGAGGGGTCTTGCAGTGGACCCATCCGTGGACATGGAGCATTTCGGATGTTTCCGGCTCCACGTTCACATCGTACTCATCATGCTCCACCTCCACCCAGACGTCGGGATCCAGGGGGTAAATGGGGGCAGCCTGCACACCCCCGGGATAGAAATTGGCTGCGATCAAGACAGGAACAAGGAGAAGAACCGCGAACGAACCGTAATACAGATCTTTCCGTCTCCCCATGATAAAGGAATGGATATCTTGTAAGATAATCTTTGCGACCCAGGTCTGATACGGCCATCGGTCCCGAACCGTAACACCCATTTCATTTTTATGCTACCAAGAGCTTATATAGTGGCATGACATAGCAGTAACACGGAATTATAGAAGTTGCTACGAGGTGAAGTTAATGGGATGTTTCATCTTACCAGGCGGAGAGGCAATTGCGACCACCATCCTTATGAAGGTGCTGGGAAGGGAAAGAGCGGAGAGATTGAAATTGAAATGGTTGAATATCATGCTCTGGGGCGGATTCATCGTGCTGGCGGTCGAGCATGTATGGCACGGGGAGGTCGTACCATGGCCTCCTTTCCTGACAGCAATGGAGAACCCTGCGGACATCGCTCCGATGCTTCACGAAATGGCTTTGATAGGGGGGTCCATGTCCATTGTCATTACCATGACCTGGGCTGTCATGGTCGCGATATACAACGCGATCTCCCGAAAAGATGAAGCTTTACGGGAGGTCAAGGCCTGAAAATGGCCAGATACGGAAGGTGAGAAGCATGTGGTTGATCGTTCTGATCGTTGCTGCAGCCCTATCAACACTGATTTGGTACAACAGCATTAAAGCAAGGACAGACTATCGATTTGGGGTCCTTAACCTTGTCCTGTGGGGGACCTCGATCATGGTCCTTGTGGACCACGTTATCGGGTACATTTCCGGGGGAGGCGCATTCATGGAGGTGACCATGGATTCCTTTCTCATGTCCATGGTCCTCCTGGTGACGGCTCTTCTCGTCTGGTTGGCGGTATTATTTTTCAGCAGGTCAAGACCTCATGCGGAACCTTGAACATGGTCCGGTCCGGACCACGATCGGAAGATGATCACCTCCAGGTTGTGGCGGGGGTCTTTCGAAGCTCCTTCACCGTTGAGAACGTGTACAGGCCCAGAGCTGTCCATATGAGGCCGAAGCTGATAATATGTGCTGTCGTGAAGTCCTCACCGTAGATCAGGACACCGATCAGCAGCATGATGGATGGGGCGATGTACTGCATGAAACCCACGCTGGAGAGGTCTATCCTTCTGGTCGCTTCCGCGAACCAGTAAAGCGGCAGTGTGGTCACCACACCTGCGAAGATGAAAAGCAGGGTCATCACGAGGCCGCCATCCAGGAACGACCCCTCACCGGTGGACCCTTTGAACAGGATGAACCCCATTGCAAGCGGTGAGAGGAACATCACCTCGACCCCAAGTGCCTGCATCGGGTCCACATGCGACATCTTCTTCAGGAGGCCGTACATCGCAAATAGCGAGGCCAACGACAGGGCTATGTAGGGAAGCCTGCCGTAATCGATGGTGATATACAGGACGCCGCATATTGCAAGGATAAGTGCTATGGCCTTCAGTTTGCCGAGCTTCTCCCTCAATACTGCCATCCCGAGGAATACGCTGAGGAGCGGATTGATGTAATAGCCCATGCTTGCCTCGATTATCCGGTCTGAATTGACGGCGAGGACGTATATCAGCCAGTTGCCTCCGATAAGGAGGGAAGTGACCATCAATAAAAGCAGGTCCTTCACTCCGAGCCCTTTCCTTATACGGGCATTGCCTCTGAAGTTGAGGATCATCATCACCAAGATCAAGGACCATAATATCCTGTGGGACAGTATCTCGAAAGGAGAGGCTGCCCTCAGCAACTTCCAGTATATAGGCAGAACTCCCCACATGGTGAAAGCCGAAAGGGCGAAAAGAAAGCCGGAGAGCCTGCCCCGATCCATCGAAGGTCGAGCAATGTTTGATATCTTAAATCCTTGTAAAACTTAACCATGGTATCCGGCCCGGGATAAGAGGATCATTCGGTTGAGCGAAAATGGTTCAGGTGCGTTCGAACAAAGTATGTTGCACCATTGTGCAATAAATATTTATATATCCTCCCTTATGAGCAACTACATGCGATGGAGACACGGGCAATACAGGGCTGCAAGATTCATCGAGAGGATCCCCGAGGTTACCTTTTTCAAACCTGCAGGGGTCCCCATGTGGAACCTGGAGATAGTTGATATAAGCTATCCGGAGATCGAAGCCCTGAGGCTCGTGGATTATGAAGGGCTTACCCAGGAGGAAGCTGCCGCACAGATGGGTATCTCGAGGAGGTCCCTCTGGAGCGATCTTAACTCCGCAAGGAAGAAGGTGGCATACGCTCTTTCGAATGGATGCGCCCTTCAGATAACCGGCATTGCGGCAAAAAGGGCCATCGCAGAAAAGGAACAGGAAAGTGAGAAAGATGCCTAGAGGAGATAGAACAGGTCCATGGGGACAAGGTCCCTTGACCGGAAGAGGGGCAGGATACTGCTCGGGAAGCGGCGCCCCCGGATACAGGAACTATGCTACGTGGGGAAGAGGCGGAGGATATGGAAGAGGGTTCTTCGGACCCCCCAGGTTCAGGAGTTTCTTCGATTTCAGACCTTTCCGGAGAAGGTTCTTCTTCGGAAGAGGGAGGTGGTGAGATGCCGGGAGGGGACGGAACCGGACCATGGGGCAGAGGCCCCATGACAGGAAGAGGTCTTGGATACTGCGGAGGACATTTTCCTCCGGCATATGGCAGACCCTGGGGGAGAGGAATGGGGTGGGGAAGAAGACGGTTCTTCGAAGATATCCCTGACAGGATACCCCTGGAGCGGCCTAACTATCAGCCATATTACAGAGAACCATCCAAAGAGGAGGAGAAGACCTATCTGGAGGGTGTCGTAAAGGATATGGAAACGGAACTCGGAGAGATCAGGAAACGCCTTGAGGAACTTGATAGGGAAAAATGAGATATCTTTTTATTAACTCACCAGGGCAACGATAAAGCTGTGACATACATGGAACAGAAAGACAGGATGCACGAGATGCAGGAGCAGCAGAAGAGGATCGATAGGAACGTGTCCCGCATAAAGCACAAGGTCGTTGTAATGAGCGGAAAAGGCGGGGTCGGGAAGACCACCGTAGCCGTCAACATCGCCAGCGGTCTGGCAAAAAAGGGGTTCAAGGTCGGGATAATGGACGTCGACATACACGGACCGAATGTACCCAAGATGCTCGGGATAGAGGGCAGGGCCCTGAACTATGATGAAAACGGCATGATACCCCTTCAGGTCACGGACAACCTGAAGGCGATCTCCATGTCATTTCTCCTTCCGGACCCCGAATCACCTGTGATCTGGAGAGGACCGATGAAGATCCAGCTCATCAACCAGTTCCTGGGTGATGTCAATTGGGGGGACCTGGATTATCTGGTCGTTGACCTGCCTCCGGGAACGGGGGACGAGACCCTGAGCATTGCCCAGCAGATAAAGGGAGCGCATGCGGTCATAGTGACGACACCACAGGATGTCGCCCTTCTGGATTCCAGGAAAGCTTTGAACTTTGCAAGGAAGCTCGACATGCCGATCCTCGGGGTCATCGAGAACATGAGCGGTATGATATGTCCTCACTGCGGAAAGACCATCGACCTGTTCAAGAGGGGCGGAGGGGAGAAGGCGGCCCATGACATGAACGCCAATTTCCTGGGCAGACTGCCCATTGATCCGAACATGGTCACGAGCGGGGACGAGGGAATGCCCATGGTCCTGAAGGAGGAGGATTCCGTATCGCTCGGACCTCTCTTTGAAATAGTGGACAGGATACAGAAAAGGATGGAGTAGATACAATGCAGGAAAACAGAGGTGGAAGCGGTATGGGGCCTGGCGGATCGTGCATATGCAGGAACTGCGGCCACAAAGAACCTCATCAGAGGGGAGTTCCTTGCCTGGACAGAAAATGTCCCAGGTGTGGATCGCCCATGGTGAGGTCAGAAGCTTCCTTTTGAACTTGAATACAATAGAACAGACAGGGAGGGAATTATGAATGAAGATAGCTGTAACGTCGAAAGGAAAAGAGCTCACCTCGGAGACCGATCCCAGGTTCGGAAGGTGCAGGTTCTTCCTGATAGTCGATCCCGAGACCGGGGAGTTCCAGGCGGTCGAGAACGACAGTTCCATGGCAATGGGGGGGGCCGGACCCCAGGCGTCCCAGACGATATCAAGGCTGGGTGTGGAGGTCCTGATTACCGGAAATGTGGGACCGAACGCTTTTCAGGCTCTGAAGGCATCCGGGATAAAGGTATTCATCGGTGCCACGGGCACTGTCGAGGAAATGATAGAAAAGTATGGACGCGGCGAATTGGAGGAGATCAATGATCCGAGCGTGGCGTCCCATTCGGGAATGAGACAATGAACAGGGTGAGGTAGATGAAGCTATGCATACCAACAATGGGCCATAGAGGAATGGATGAGATGGTTGGCGAACACTTCGGACGTGTCCCCACCTACACGATCGTGGACACGGATACCAACGAGACCACCGTCATAGAGAACAATACCATGCACATGGGAGGAACCGGATATGCTCCCGACCTGATACACAAAGCAGGAGCCGAGATCATGCTCTGCGGAGGGCTTGGAAGGAGGGCCATAGGTCTCTTCGAGCAGTCGGGTATCATGGTCTATGTGGGTGCTTCCGGAACGGTCAGGGATGCAATCCGGATGTTCAACGAGGACAAACTGGTCCAGGCGACCGATGAGACCGCATGCCAGCAGCATGCGTTCCGAGGGGAAGGGACCGGGGACGGCCACGGACATCACCATCACCATTGAACGATCCGGACCCGGGGAATAGGAATGAAGATAACGGTGGCAAGTGGAAAAGGGGGAACGGGCAAGACAACGATCGCCACGAACCTGGCCCTGAGCCTTGAGGGTTCACATCTGATCGACTGTGATGTGGAGGGCCCCAACAGCCACCTTTTCTTCAAGGGACCCATGAAAAAGCTGAAGGACGTTTCCATACCCGCCCCGGAGTTCGACCTGGAAAAATGCACATACTGCGGCAAGTGTTCCGATTTCTGCCAGTATAACGCAATATCGGTGATCGGTGAGAAACTGCTTTTCTTCAAGGAGCTCTGCCACGGTTGCGGAGGATGCAGGATCATCTGTCCGGTGGATGCCATAACCGAGACGGACCATCATATCGGCATCATCGAGAACAACAATGACCGCTCGTTGTTCCACGGCAGGCTGGATATCGGGGAACCCTTCGGGGTGCCCATTATCAGGGAGCTCAAGGGCCTTGCCGATGATGAGGAAATAACCATTTTCGATTCGCCTCCCGGAACGGCCTGCCCCGCGGTCGAATCCATGAGGGATGCCGATTTCTGCATACTGGTTACCGAACCGACACCTTTCGGGCTTCACGATCTGAAGCTTTCCGTGAATGTCATAAGGGAGATAGGGATACCTTTCGGGGTTGTCGTGAACAGGGACGGTATCGGTGATGACCGGGTGGAGAGATTCTGCGTCGAGGAAGAGATACCCCTTCTTGCGAAGATACCCAACGACCTAGAGATAGCACAGGCTTATTCCAGAGGTATCCCCATGGTGGAAGCGCTTCCCCGTTACCGGGAACTTTTCAGAGCGATGTATGACCGGATCAGGGGGATGATCTGATGGTCCGGGAATTGACCGTGATAAGCGGAAAAGGAGGCTGTGGAAAGACCACCCTTACCGCATCCTTCTCCGCCCTTGCCAGGAACCATGTCACCGCGGATGCCGACGTTGATGCCGCCGACATGCACATACTGCTGGACCCGAAAGTGGTCAAAACCGAAAAGTTCCACGGCCTCAATGTTGCCAGAAAGAACGATGATATCTGCATCAACTGCGGAAAATGCTATGAGAACTGCAGGTACGGTGCTTTCGATCCCGACAATACACTGCACCCGGAGAAATGCGAGGGCTGCGCCGTCTGTGAGCTCGTCTGTCCCGTAGGGGCGATCGAGATGGTCGAGAGGCAGGCGGGGGAAGCCTACATCTCCGAAAC
>JAFGJI010000268.1 GCA_016929175.1 Thermoplasmatota archaeon
GAACGGCGGAGGGGTCGACGATCTGAACAATCCGGAAGCCACCGAAAGGATGAGATCCTATCAACCCGGCCTTTCGGGCACTCCTGATGTCGAGATCGACGGGGGATACATCGAACTCGGGGGCTTCTCCACTTCCACCAGGAGCATAGATGATCCGAACCTCGATTGGGCCCTTCAGACCGCGAAGGACAGGCATAATGACGCACCACTTCGACCTATCGACAGGGCCACCTGGTCATTTCCCTACCTTGTCTTGGAGGTGGACCAGGTATACCTGGACGGTAAGTTCGCCGTTGTCGGGAAGGTTACCTATGACGGAAACGCAAAGCTCATTCCTCCGGTGCAGGATATGCAGGGATCCCTCTACGTTTTCATGGTGGAGGACAACGTTCCCGCTTATTCCAAGGTATACGATCAATTCGTGAACAACGACGCGGTGTTCAGGGGATATGCGATAGAGGATGAGGGTTTCTCCCTGAGGAACGGCAACTCGTACGAGTTTTCGGCCTCATGGCCTGTTCCCGAGATAGACCCGGAGAATGGGGTACCCATCAAGTCCCAGGATATCTACGCAGTTGCGGCTGTCTTCGACGAGCTCGACACGGACTCCGCACCATCGGCGACGGACGGTAACATGAAGGCGAACTCGCCGAGATGCCTCCAGTCGGCCACATCCGATTCCACCGCATATGAAAGGGAGAACACACCCCCGGGTATCACCGGGGCATCATACTCGGAGGGCACTGTAACCGTCCTCTTCGATGACGAGGGAGGGATCGCGAGCGCTGCTCTCTTCTACAACGTGGAGGCCCCCAACGCAACGATCTGGCATTCCCTTCAGCTGGAGCTCCAGGGTGAGGAGCTGTGCGACGACGCCGGCGTCTGCTATGCATATTTCGATCCCGTTGGAACAGTTCAACTGGAGCATGATGGTGGGCCACTCTACCTGCAGGTGCTCGCCAACGATGACCAGATGGCCCAGGGAAGGTCCGGGGTCTTCCTTGTGGGCGATGTTTCGAATGATGTGAGGGGGAACTCTTCGATGAACCTTGCATCCGCGGGTCCACTGGCGATCCTCATCATTGGTACGATCGTCATCCTGTTGGGTGTCCTCCTGTTCTTTGCAAGCAGGAAGGGGAAGACCAACATCTCAAGGTTCTTCGGTTCAAAGGCCACTCTTGCTGTTCTGATACTCATTGGGCTTATCATGACATTCGTCGGTGGCTCAGGCCTCCTGACGGAGGAGTCTTCAACGGTTCCCGATTTCTCTTTCACCGACACGGCCGGAAACGTTCACACACCGGGCTCTTATGCGGGCAAGGTACTTGTCATCGATATAATGTTCACCACCTGTGATACCTGCAACAAGGAGATGCCGGATGTCGTGGAGGTTCACGAACAGGCGAAGGACAGGTGGGGCGATGACGTCCAATTCCTCTCCGTGTCCGTGGACAAGGACGATACAAAGGAGATGATGGACCGGTTCCAGAGCAAATACGGAGCACAATGGCCCATAGGTCAGGACAGCTCCTTCATCGAGAAGTTCGATGCCTTGGAGGTGCCGAAGATGGTGATCGTGGCCCCTAACGGCGACATCGCTTACCAGCACACCGGGTTCATCGACAAGGGAGATGTCCTGGATGCGATCGAGGATGCCCACGAGGGAACCTACAAGGTATCCCCCATCGCACAGAGAAGCGGCATGGTTGTCATTTCCCTCTCTGCAGCGCTTTTCGGGGTCCTCACATTCTTCTCTCCGTGCTCCTTCCCCATGCTTCCAGGGTACTTCTCCTACTACATCAATAGCGAAACAAAAAATCTCGGAAAGAAGGTCAATCCCATGAAGGGAGGAAGCCTTGCCGCCCTAGGCATCATAGCGTTCTTCCTTCTTGTTGCTATCCTCGTTGCCATTCTCGGAGCCTTCGTCAAATCACTTCTGGCCTATCTCATGCCCGTCATTGGATTCCTGCTTCTGGGCATAGGTATACTGACCCTGATAGGAAAGGACCAGTTCCTGGAAAGAGGGGTGGAGGCGATCAAATACCCCTTCACGATACTGATAGCCCGCATCAGGGGACAAAACCATGAAAGAGGTACAGGCACGGGGGGGCTGTTCGCCTACGGTTTCGGTTACGGGGCTGCCGCCTCCAGCTGCATGGCCCCCGCATTCATAGGAGTGATCCTGCTGGGTGCCGCAACCCCCCTGGGATGGCTTGGAGCGACGATCGTATTCATCATCTATGCCGTTGCCATTGCCACAATGATGATAGTGTTCTCTTACCTGGCGGCTTCCGGGGCCAGGGGACTTCAGAAGTTCATATCATCGACCGAGATCGTGAAAAAGGTCTCGGGACTGCTCCTGGTGTTCGCCGGAGCCTTCGTCATATGGTATTCCTTCTGGGGATACAGGGTGATCGGGGGTTTCTTCAGCTTCTGAGATCTCCCTGACCTCCACGAAATCCATGGATCGGACCTGGGAAATGAGATCGATGTCTCAGTCAAGATCCGGTGGTAAGGGTGGTGGAGATCCGGGCAGGCCCGGGACCTGTTCCAAAGTATTGGTCTCTTCCTCCGTGATCTCATCCTGTTCGGATGTTCCCGGTTCCGCATCAGGGGCCTGGAAGGGTATCGGGGGACTCTCTTCCATCATCGACCTCTGGACCTGAGGCTGCTCTTCCATCCCGGGCTGCTCCCCGGAGGGATAAAACTGTTGAGGGGGGTTGAGAGTATCTTCCGGTCCATTGTATCCCGGTGCCGGCTGCGGGGCAGGGGGCAGGGGTTCCTGCCTTATCCCTCCATATGCACCCTGGGTGACC
>JAFGJI010000269.1 GCA_016929175.1 Thermoplasmatota archaeon
CTGGGAGCTGACAGGTCCTTCGTGGTGAGGATCGACGGATCAATGGCAAGGTTGAAGGGGGTCCGGGGCGGGGTCCTGACATCCCGGTTGATAGGTATGAAAGCGGGAGACAGGATCTCTATCGGAGACCTCGGGTTCCTTCTTCTCGAACCCGATATCAGGGACCACATCGAGAACATCGAGAGGGGGCCCCAGATAATCATCCCGAAGGATGCTTCGGAGATCGTGTGGGGATTGGCACTTTCCAACGGTTCAAGGGTCCTCGAGGGAGGAGCTGGCTCCGGCGGACTCACCCTCTTCCTACTTAATTCCGTTTCACCGGAGGGGAAAGTATATTCCTACGATGTCCGGGAGGACCACCTGAAGATGACCGCATCGAACGTGGAGAGGGCCGGTCTTCTTGGGCAGTGGGAGGGCACGGTAGGGGATGTTACCGAAAGCGTGGACCGGCACGATCTGGACGCGGTCGTTCTGGATATCCCTGAACCGGAACGGGCTTTGACGGTTGCCGCCAGTTCCCTGAAGATCGGAGGACGCTTCTGCGCATACGTTCCGACCACCAATCAGCTCGAGAGGATCACGCTCTCATTGATGAGGGAGGGATTCGGGTCCGTCGAACCGTTGGAATTGATCAGGAGGCCTTACAGCATCAAGGAAGGTGCGACCAGACCCGTCACGGAGATGCTGTCACATACGGGTTTCCTTGTCTTTGCCAGGTGGATGGGCTCACCTTAAACGTTCCTCGATCATCCGTTTCAATCTAGGGTCGGTTATGTGCGGGAGCAGCCCCTCGTAGATCTTCCTCATCTCGGTGAACCTTACCGTATCCATGTACAGCTGGGCGAGGTTCAGCTTGACATTGAGGTTGCCCGGATTCTTGCTCAGAGCTTCCCTGTACTCCCTTTCCGCATCCTCGTAGCGGTTCTCGGAATGGAAGAGGGCTCCGAGAGATGCATATGGTTCCGAAAGCTCCGGGTCCATTATCATTGCCTTCCGGAACTCTACCTCCGCAGCCCTTGGTCTCCCGGTCTGCCTGAGCAGGTCCCCGTAGTTGACATGCGCCCCGGCGTTGTTCGGATCATAGCTCAGTGCCTCGCAGTATTTCATCTCGGCACCCCGAATATCGCCTTTCCTGTGAAGCTCCATACCTTCCTCGAGGAGCTTTTTGGCCTTTTTTCTTGAAAGGAAGCCCAATTCCGATCACCTCGTGATCCCACGGCCCCGCAATGCGGGGCATCGGGGGTATAGCTCTATATATTAGTATTATATGGATTTGACTGAAATACGTCGAAAAAGAGGGTGGCTGTTTGAGGATAGGCATCGTCGGTTGCGGTTTCATAGGAACCACGATAGGTGGGGCCTTGGAGCAGATGGAAGAGATCGAGGTCATAAACCTCTTCGACCTGGACTTCGAGGCCACCGTAGGGTTGAGCTCCAGGCTCTCCAAATCAGTTGTCTTCAGATCAACGGAATTGGAGCTCCTGATAGATGCTTCGGACCTTGTGATCGAAGCCGCTTCCCATACGGCTGTCATTGACATCGTACCCAAGGTCGTCGAGCGGGGAAAGGATGTAATGATACTTTCCGTGGGAGCGCTGGTGGATGATGATCTGTGGAACCGGATCCGTGACCTCGCAAGGGAGAACTGTTCCAGGGTCTATATCCCCTCCGGAGCCGTTTCAGGTATCGATGGCATTATTTCAGCTTCCATGGCGGACGTGGATTGCGTGACCCTGACCGTCAGGAAACCTCCCAAGGGTCTGTCGCTGCCTCCCGAACTACACCATTTATCAGAAGACCTCAGGGACCCGAAAGAACCCATCGTTCTCTTCGAGGGCAATGCAAGGGATGCTGTCAGGTTGTTCCCAAAGAACGTCAATGTCGCGGCGACCGTATCCCTGGCAGGGATCGGGTTCGACAGGACGAAGGTCAAGATCATTGCGGATCCCAACGTCCAGAGGAATGTGCAAAGGATCGATATGAGGGGGCGTTTCGGAGAGATGCAGGTCCAGATGGAAAACCATCCCTCGACCTCCAATCCCAGAACCAGTTATATGGCGCCTCTTTCGGCCATCTCGGTCATCCGTAAGATCGTTTCCGGAATATCCATCGGCAATTGATGCTGACCTTGTCAATACCATGGCCGTCCCGGAAGCCTGTCCGGCATCCAATAACCACAAATAAATGCATGTCATTCACCACCTGCCGGGAGGGTTCACCCATTGAGGTTCGATGACAGGCTAGACCCGCTTTTGGAGGAGATCGCTCAGAGGATCAGGACCTGTACAAAATGCCCTCTTGCTGAGGGAAGGACCAACACGGTCCCTGGCGAAGGACCTCAGCATGCGACCATGATGCTCGTTGGAGAAGCTCCGGGTTCGGCCGAGGATGGATCGGGGAGACCGTTCGTCGGTCAGTCCGGAAAACTCCTTACCGAGACCATGGCAAGCGTCGGGATGGAGCGGGAGAATGTCTTTATAACCAACATCGTCAAATGCAAGCCTCCCGACAACAGGGACCCGCAGGAAAAGGAAATAGGAGCGTGCGCCCCCTACGTTCTGTCTCAGATGGATTCTATCTCACCGATCGTCCTTGTAACCCTCGGTAACGTATCTTACGATTTCTTTTCGACCACCTTCTATCTTCCGAAGAAACAGGTCGGGGAAGTAAGGGGCAAGGTCTTCAGGCTGCATTCCACAGCCTGCAAGTACCTGATACCGACATATCATCCGGCAGCGGTAATTTACAACAGGAAGCTCCTGCCAGATTTCAAGGAGGACCTGAAGAAGGCGGAGAGATACCTGAAGGTGCAGTGGTAGGTCAGGCTTTTTTAACCTTGTATCGGCTGTGTGCCATCATGTATGAGAAATAGCCCATAAAGGCCACGGTGGTCCTTGCTAGCCACCAGAACCCGATCTGTCTGTACAACATCTCCGAAGGGTCGTAGCTCTTCCACAGAGAACCGTGCTTCATTGTGAGCTGCTTGCGTCCGAAACCGTTCCAGAAAGCCTGTTTGAAGAAACCCACAACCGTGGAGCGCTCCTTGTGATAGACCACCATCCTGTCGTTCTCCACGATGCGGTAGCCCCGGTCCACCGCTCTAAAGTTCAGGTCCACATCCTCTGCGGTGACGAACCTGGGGTCGAAACCTCCGATCTCGTCAAGTATATGTTTTTTGTATGCGAGATTGCAGGAGGGGAAAGTGATGTCAATGCCTTTGTGATACACCTCCACCCTTCCGAGGGACTTGAAGGGTTCGTATCCCATGGCGATCGTCCGTCCGCCCACGACATCGCCATCACGCAGGCTTTTTCGTATCTCAATTGCCCAGAAAGGGTTGGCGATGCAGTCGCCATCGATGAAGGCTACGATCGAGCCTCTGGACATCTGGATGCCCTTATTCCTCGATTCACCCCTCTGGGCTGCATACTGGTGGAGCACGATGAAGGTATGGTCCTTCTGATATTCTCTGACGATATCCTGCGTTCCATCCGTGGAGGCAGCGTCGATGACGAATATCTCCACGGGGGGTTCCTGGGTGATCAGTGAATCCATCAGGTCCCTTATGTTGTTCGCTTCGTTCTTGATCGTAACGACAATGGAGATCAGCTCCTTGCTGTTGTCCGTCACCTTAACTCGAGGCATTTGACATCGGTCCCCTATCTGTCTTTGTATACTATGAAGTCTGCAAGTGTCATGCCTCTCGAACCGGCACCTGCCGTCATGTGTATCTCCTCCACATACTCCATCAATTCGATCTCGAGCGTTCTCTCAAGCTTCTTGATCAGGGAGTCAGGAGGCCGCATCTCGCCGTTCTCGAGTTTGGTGATTATCGATACCCTCTCGCTGAGCTTCCTGCCGAGTTCCTCCCTGGACCAACCCTTTTTTTCCCTTGCTCTCTGGATCCGTCGGGGATAGTCCTCGGCCAGTTCCTTCGACCTTTTGGTGAGAGCGTCCGGTTTCGCAGATCTCTCCGGTTTGGGCCTTAAGACCGTGGAGACCGGGGAGGGAACATCCTTTTCCTCTTTCATGGCCTTGCCGAACCTGGAACAATCCGGGCAGACATACATGCGGGCTCCTTCTATCTCCACCAGCTGGAGCCTCGACCTTCTTCCGCACCTTTCGCAAAACGACATGAGCGCCACCCTCGAAAACGTTCCATGAATCGTATATGACCACAAAAAGGTAACCCATCGTCGGGGGTCCCTAAAGGTCACCCCATGCCCCAGGTCGGCCTGTCCTTCCTCTTCACCGTGATTATGTGCTCGAGGACCTCCTTCTCTTCTACAGAGAGTTCGGTCCTGAGGAGTTCAGGGACCTTCCGTTCCGGAATATCAATGTAGAGTACATCCTCCTCGTTGAAATGCCTCCCCACCATCGGACCGGATATGGCCATTGCCATCTCTTCTCCCATTTTGGCTTCCTTCAGGGTCCTCTTCTCGGACTGCATCGAGACTATCTTGCCCAGGACCTTGCCATCCTCCCTCATTACGGATTGTGATTGTCGTATCCTGCCAGCAAGAACGCGGACCCCAACGACCGCTGGCTTGGATATCCTGAACGTATGGTCCCTCAGGACCAGGAACTTGGCCGGGTGGGCATACTCCATCCTCCTCTCGTCATCGAGCTCCTGTTTCCTCTTCCTGAACCAGTCTTCATGGTCCTCGATGATCTTGTATATGACGTTGTTCCTGATGATCCTGACCTCGCTCTCCTCGGCAAGCCCTTCCACCTCGGGCAATGTTCTCACGTTGAAGCCGAGTATCACACGTCTAAGGGGGTCATCGAAGGACCCCACCTCCTTGATGTCCCTTTCCGATATATCTCCCACCTCCGCTTTCCATATCTTCACATCCTTTCCCTTCAGCAAATAATGAAGTGCTTCGAGGGAACCGATCGCATCAGCCTTGATGTATATTCCGTCCGTGGTGGTTTCGAAGGATATCTCGGTCAGGCTTTTGACTTCCTTTACGGCCATTTCTTCGGTCATGGCACCCGACACGACGCGGAGGGGTGCGCCCGCGATGACATCCTCCGAGTTCTTGGCCAATATCTTGATGCCTGCGGCCGCATGGGCCTCATGTACATTGTCGAACTTCTCTCGGGGGTCCCTGATCTCATCAAGCGGCCTGGGCTTGAGCAACGACTTAACGCGGAGAATGACCGGTTCACCTCTAGTGCCGACAACTATCCTGTCATCCTTTCTTATAACTCCGCTGTAGATAATGGAATCCAGGGTTGTACCCAGACCTTTCTCCTCTTTGACCTCCAGGATGGTGCCCTCCGCGGGACCATCCTCTATGTTCAGTTCCTCTTCAAGGAATCGCTGGGCGAGCCCTATAAGGATCATCAGGGCATCGGAGATGCCGATCCCGTTCACAGCAGACATCGGGACCATGGCTATGGTCTTTCTGAAATCGTTCACCCTTGTATAGATGTCCGTGTTGAAACCATGTTTGGACAACTCCCCCATCAGGTCATATATCCGATTGTCAAGTTCCTCTTTCAGAAGATCGTCCTGCTTTTGGAGGTTCATTATGAATGCCTCGTCCTCCTCCACAACCCACCCGTTGATCCTATCCAGCTTGTTCAACCCGATCATGAACGGGGTCTTGTATTGTTTGAGGATATTGATCGACTCGAGGGTCTGGGGTTTTATGCCTTCCATTATGTCAACGATAAGTATGGCAAGGTCGGCAAGGGACCCTCCTCGGGCCCTCAGGGTGGTAAAGGATTCATGTCCAGGAGTGTCTATGAAAAGAAGACCGGGGATCGTAAGGTTCTTTCCTCGGATCAAAGGTCCGCATACTCTGAGAATGACCTCGGTTGGAACCTCCGTGGCCCCGATATGCTGTGTGATCCTGCCGGCCTCACGATCGACCACACCTGTCCCTCGTATCCTGTCGAGGAATGTTGTCTTTCCGTGGTCGACGTGCCCCAGGACCGAAACGATGGGTTGTCTAATCCTAATGGTCATCACCACCGAGGAAGGGGCCATGTGATAGCTCTTATAAATATCTTGCAAGGATATGCTGAGAATGCCATAATACCGGATCGATGCAAGATGTCAGCTTCTTCACCTCCAAGGTTCCGGTAAATGCTTCTTGAAATTGGATCCGATGGATGCTCCACGGGCTTGATACCGCGGGCCCCAAGAAGGACCATGGTTGCCATCGGACCAACAATGGCCCGGTCCCGATGACATGAAGCCGAAGATTCCATGTGAATCCATGGTAGGGTTTTTAATAAATAATCCCATTCCACATGATGGTCCCAAGCAGTATACCGATGATGGAGGTGCTCCCATGGACTGGACAGGAAAAAGCTTCAGATGGATTTCCAGATTGGCAATAGGTTTTGGGTTCGGTGGAATTATTCTCTTGTTCGTCCCGTTCATCTGCTATGTGGCCCCTTTCCTGAGCCAGGCGGCCGTCCTGCTTGGCCTGATCGGTTATTCAAGATATGGCAAACAGGATGATGCATCCAACAGATTATTCTCCCTTATAGGCATGATAGCCGGTCTGGTCGGATTGATCATTTTCGCCCTGATGTACATTTTCGGGTGGACACTCTGGTAATGAACACTATCGGTCCACCTTGGGCAATTTTAAAGTACAAGCATGGTCAGTCCTCTCTGTATCTGACCTTGAAAGAACAGGGGTGTGAAGTTTGCAGCAGAGGTTAAGTCCGGGCATGAGAAGGGCCCCACCGAGAACGACCGTCCAGACCAGCGTGAAAGCACCTCCGAGTCTCGTGAAAAAAAAGGTCTCAACTGCTGCAAAGATATTCTATCTGATGAGGTGGGCTTACCACTTCATAACCCCCATAGGTATGCTGATAATACTCTGGGGCATATACGAGGCACAGTTCGGAAAGCCCGAAGTCGCCTGGCCCATAATGATCGGCGGCGGTCTCTTTACCTATCTGGCCAATTACTTCAACAAGGCCAGATGATAAGGGGTATTCAATGGGTGGCCATATATCCACGATAGACGCGGTCCTCTTCGACCTCGGAAACACACTGATACCTTTCACTCCCGGAGATTCCATGGAGTTCGTTCTGAAATGGTATTTTTCGGTCCCGGGTCTGGAGGCCGCTGTTCCATTCCCTGAATTCCTGGAAAGCTTCAGGGAGGTCGTCCGGGAGGAGAAGGGCAGGATGCGCTCCATGAAATGGGAGGCAACCGTGGATACCCGTTCCTCGATGATCGAGGCCTCATTGGTCCGGAAAGGGTTCAATGCAAATGGACTCTCCCGACTCTTCGAGGCCACACATACCATGGCATTTACATCATGCCTGCGGGTCGGTGCCGGAACCGCCCAGGTCCTTGACCGGCTCTCTTCGATGAAGGGGGCCTCCGGATGTCCCCTGAAGCTTGGGCTTGTCTCAAACGCCAGCGACAGTGAGGCCATCCGACAGTTCCTGGACCGCTCCGGTCTGAGCCATTATTTTGGAAGTATAGTGATCTCCGGTGAGGTCGGAATAGCCAAACCCTGGCCGGATATCTTCCTGCTCGGCCTTGATGAACTTGGGGTCTCTGCGGACAGGGCGCTTTTTGTTGGGGACCGCTACGTGACCGACATCCTGGGGCCTAAGAGAATTGGAATGAAGACGGTTTATATCCGACAGTATCGCACGGACGGAGAACCACCCGAAGGGGTCGATATTGATGCTCCGGTCATAGAAGATATCGTCGATCTGGTTCCTCTGATAGAACGAGGCCTTGCATGAACTTCAATGGGTCTTGGCCCAGGCATAGTCCCTGAGTTTTGGGGTCTTGCCGAAACCGCACGATGAGCATGCCTTCTTCCTGATGTGATATGAGTGGTGACCACACCTCCTGCACCTGATGTGCAGGGTCTTGTTCTTCTTACCCATGGATGGAGTTCCCTTTGACACCTTGTCACCCCCGTTTACGGTGATATGTAGATGACGTTATCGCCCCGGACAATGGTCGTGTCGGCCCTGGAAACGATCTCACCATCGATCATCTCCTCCGAGTCCTTCAGAACGAGGTTCATGTGCATGTCGAAACCGTCCAGCACTCCCCGGAATTCCCTTCCTGCCCTGAGCTCGACGATCACACGGCTCGAGATGGCCTTGTTGAGAACGGAGAGTGGTTTTACTGACATACCAGGACCTCGGATGGGGACTACATACAGGTTTGTTATTTAAGGATTATGACCCCCGCTTATCGGAAAACAACTCCGACACAATATCATCAAGGTCCGATTCCATGTCGGAGTCTGTCTCGGTTCCAACCTCGTATGGTGCCTGGTCCATTTCCTCTCTGGCAAGCGTCCCTTCCACCTCCAACGGCGCCGGGGGCATGGGGATTCCTTCCGAAACTCTCTTACTTCCGGGTCCTTCCTTGAAATCATCCTCGGAGAGATGTCTTGCTTCCAGGGGGGACGATGTCCCGACAGAATCGAGCAGCCTCTTCTGCTTTCTTTCCTGGATCCGCAGGAAAGCACCGTATATGATCAGTGACAGAAATATGATCATGATCATTATGATAAGGACCAGACTGTAATCTTTGGTGGGTCTCTCCCTGATGTTCACGATCAGC
>JAFGJI010000270.1 GCA_016929175.1 Thermoplasmatota archaeon
CCTATGTCGCATATCGGGACCTCCTCGAGCTCGACATCGATGTCCATCAGAAAGGTCTCGAAATTGTGGGTCTCCGACCTTATGAACGCCGGAGCCTCGGAAGCACCTCTGCGATGGGAGACGGTCGCATCGTAGGGAACCCCGAATATGGCATAACGGGCTTTTTCAAAATCGGACCGGGCATCGGCAAAGGAAGGTTCCGCCTCCCTCAGGTCCACACCGTTGGACCTCATCTGACCCACTTCACACCCTCGTGATCTGTCTGCGGCCCATGGCATCCTGGTAGGAGACCTCCTGACCCGCTTCGATCTCTTTGCGGAATTCCTCCGGGATGTCTATGTTGAACATCTCGAAGGTCTCCATATCCATGAGCTGGGCTTCGGTTCCCTGAATGGAGACGACCTGGGCAGTCCTCTTCTCGATCATGGGGACCTGGACCTTGTGAGTGACCGGGGCCACCAACGATTTCTTTGCTCCGGAGAATATCCCGATCGCGACAATCCTCGCTTTCGCCTCACCGTGCTTCCCCGGCTTGGATGTTGTCAGTTCTATGATCTTGCAGGGCTCGTCATCGATGACGAGATACCTGTTGACCTTGAGCTCCCTCACTTGCTGCATGGTCCAGGACATATTTGGCACCCCGTTTGTTATTCGATTGGATAATTGGAATTGCTTTATAAATATTTTCAAAGGAAAAAAAAATGAGCCCGGTCGATGCCGGGCTTCGCAGGTTGTTCAGTCGAACACATTGAAAATGGAGATCACTATTGTTATTCCTATCCAGATAAATTCCAAGACGAAGTAACATACACCCAATCCTATGGATATGGCCGCCTTCTTCTTTTCGCCCTTCCTGTCCATCACAAGTTTGGCTATGCCCAACCCGATAGCGGCCAGAGCAGCAAAGAAACCAAGTACCGATATAGGCCAGAAGAAGCAGGTAAAGCACCTTCCACCCCACGGTATTATCCAATCAAGTACTTGTATTCCAATAGTGGCAAGCATGATCACAACAGCGACGATACCGCAGATCAATCCGATCTTGACCAGAGTTGAAGCTTGCTTCCCCCTTCCTTCATCGGAGGCTTCTTTCTCTTTCTCCTTGGAGTGTGACTTCTTCTTTGGCTTCTCTTCCTCCTCCTCTTCTTCCTCCTCCTCCTCTTCCGGTTCTTCTTCCTCTTCCGGTTCTTCCTGATCTTCTTCAGGCTCCACCTCTTCTTCCTTCTCCTCGATCCGCTCCTCCTCCTTCTTCTCTTTCTTCTTCCTGGAGGGCTTCTTTTCCTTCTCCGGCATGTCCTCTTCCTTCTTCTTTTCGGACTTCTTTTTCTTCTTGGGGACCGCCTCTTGATCCTTCTCTGTAGATTTCTTTTCTTTCTTTACCATATGAGAACCCTCTGAGCTTTAATAATTACAGGGTATAGAACATTCTTCAACATATTATAGTTGCTATTCCGCCTCTATAAACCGATGTACACGACAGGCCGCCTGCCGTCGGAACATCCAGTCATTGTATATTGTCCCGGATAGGACCCGAACCGTTCATACCGGAACATGAGCCATGGAAGGTTTCAGGGGTATAGGTGCTTCCCCTTATACCCCGGTAATTACCTCTTCTTCCCTGGGAAGCTGCTCCCTGGCCTTGGCCTTCCCCCATGTACCTATGACACCGGCCAGCCTCTTCACTCCTTCAACTATCATGTCATCCGCCGGATGTGTGAAGTTCAGCCTCATGCAGTTCGTCCCGGAACCGTCCGCGAAGAACGCACTGCCGATAACGTAGGCCACGTTCTGAGCTATGGCGTCGCTGAACATGTCGGTCGTATTGATGTTTTCGTTGAGTGTCGCCCACAGGAACATACCGCCCTCCGGGACCGGCCATCTGATGTACTCCTTTGGCATGTACTCGTCCATGGACTTCGCCATTATCCTCTGTTTCTGTCCGTAGAGCGAGATGATCTTTGTGAGGTGCTGGTCTATGTACCCTCTCTTGAGGTACTCCTTTGCAACGAACTGGGTGAAGGGAGGGGTGCAAAGGTCAACGGCCTGTTTGGCTATGACCATCTTATCGATCACGGGTTTGGGACCGAAGGTCCATGCTATCCTGAAACCGGGTGCCAGTGTCTTGGAGAAGGTCCCCAGGTATATGACCCGGCCTCCGTCATCGAGCGCTTTCAAGGGGGGGATCGCATCGCCAGTGTATCTCAGCTCACCGTAAGGATCGTCCTCAACGATTATGAGGTCGAACTCATGGGCAAGATCGATGATCTTCTTCCTGCGGGACAGCGACATGCAAACGCCAGCGGGATTGTGGAAGGTCGGAACGGTGTACAGGAATTTCATATATATGTTGTGCTTCATGGCATTCTTGAGATAATCCTGAAGAATGTCGACCTGGATCCCGTCGTCGTCAAGAGGTATCGAAACAACCTGGGGGCCGTAGACGTTGAATGCGTTGAGGGCACCAAGATATGTGGGCGCCTCCATGATGATGGTTGACGCCGACCCGATGAAAAGCCTCCCCAGCAGGTCAAGGCCCTGCTGCGATCCCGTGGTTATCAGGACGTTCTCGGCATCGCCGTCGATGTTCCATTTCTTCTTCAACCTGATGGCTATCTGCTCTCTCAGTTCGGGTACGCCTTCGGTGGAGCCATACTGAAGCGCCCTGGTGGGCTCATCCTTCAGGATGTCCACGACAATATCCTCGATCTTTTCCACCGGGAAGGCGAGAGGATTTGGGAGACCCCCTGCGAATGAGATGATATCCGGCTTCTGGGTTAGTTTCAGGAGCTCCCTGATAACGGATGCTTTCATCTTGTTCGCCCTGTTGCTGAAAAGGTTCTCATAGTGTGGGACCGTCACGTTGTTTCCTCCTTGGAACTCTCCACACGGATCGTTCTCCTGGGCAAGGTATGAGAAGATAGTGCATTAATATTTTGGTCGTCGCATTTATAAAGGACACCGTGGGCTGCTCAGACGACCGTATTCCAGATCTGGTCCCCAACATAATGTATGGTCTTGACCGCCTTTCCTGAATCAGAAGGTCCCATCATCACACCTTGCATCAGCGCTTGGCCCACGCATAGAGGTCTCAGGTTCCTCTCATCCCTGACCCAGACCAGGTCCCCTATCTCGATCCCGGGATCGGCATCGATGATACCGGGGGCCATCACGTCCGCTCCGTTTGCAAGATACTTCACAGCTCCCATATCCACGGTGACCCATTTCCTGGAAGGCTTCAGGTCCAGGATCCCTTTCAATGTCAGAAGGAATCCCCCCCCCTCCTCCATCCCGATCACCTGTCCGTTCAGGATGTAGGACCTTTTTCCATCAAGAGTGCACGATTCCAGTTCCGGGTCATCCGGTCCGGCTGTACCCCATTCCTCGCGGATCCATGCATGGACCTTCCTTGAATCCTTGACCCTCAGTCGGGACCTGTGCTTGACCGCCAATTCCCTCATGCTACCTCATGGGTCACGATGCATTTTACCGTTTCGTGTTGTGACCAAATTATATAGGCGGTCGTGATTCATTCCGCATGGACCCCTTCGAATACCTAGAGAAAAGGGGACTCTTCAATATCAAACCCGGACTCGAGAGGATGGAAAAGGTCCTGCGGTCCTTCGACAACCCTCACCTTTCCATTCCCACCGTACACATAGGAGGGACCAACGGAAAAGGTTCGACCTCTGCCATCGTGGAGGCGATCATGAGAGAGTTCCCTCTCAGGACCGGGATGTATACAAGCCCTCATCTTTTGAGTGTTCTCGAGAGGCTCAGAATAGATGGCAAGGAGATCGACCGGGAAGCTCTGGGAAACGCCATGTCAAAGGTCCTTTCCGTCGAGATCGGGGAAGAGCTCACCTACTTCGAACTTCTCACCGCTGCCTCGTACCTCATCATGGAAGAGTTGAAGGTCGATGTCAACATTAGCGAGGTCGGGATGGGTGGGAAGTGGGATGCGACGAACGTTCTCGGGCCGCAGGCGATCGCCATTACCAGCATCTCGATGGACCACATGGATCATCTGGGTTACGATACGGTGTCGATCTCCGCCGAAAAATGCGGCATAATCAAGCCCTCGACCCCAGTGGTCGTCGGAGAAGTTTGTGCCGATCTTGAAGAGAAAGAAAGGTGTCTGAGAACGATACTGGACCGCTGCACGCACAACGGATGTCCGGTCGTGCTGGTATCACGTAAGGAAAGTGTTGAAGGCAAGAAGGAGCTTCTGTCATCCTACAATATCCCTGACTGGAGGGTGATCTCCGTGGAACCCGAGACCGGGATGAAGGGGACCAGAGCAAGGTTCGGGGTTTTTGGCCCCGAAAGGGATGGACAGAGGGAGCCAAAGTTCGCTCTCATAGACCGGATATTCAGGTCAGAGTTCGGATTGCCTCTCATAGGCGTCCATCAGGCATACAACATGGCAGTAGGCATCTGCCTTTCAATGCTCATCCTGCCCTTCGCGATATCACATTCCATGCTCAGAGGGGGGGATCCCGGGGCGCTCTCCAGTCTTATATCCGGTGATGTGGAGGAGCTTGTCAAGGAATATCCTCCGGCCAGACTGGAGCAGATGGTTCGGACAGGCCTGGAAAAGGTCAAGATCATAGGTAGAATGGAGGCCTTCGAGAGGGGAGGCAAGGAGCTGTTCATTGATGGAGGACATAATATCGAAGCAGCCAGATCGATCTCGTCAGCCCTTATCTCTGTCCATCCTGGAAGGAAGGTGGTCCTGCTCCTTGCCATGATGGGTGACAAGGATGTTGCAGGTTTTCTCAGGAACCTCGAGATCGATATCGGGTCCGTCATCCTGACGAAACTGCCGTATGACCGTGCGATGCCTCCCGGGAGGCTTCTCAAAGGGGCGATCATCTCAGGTCTGGACATGAAGGAGATACATATCATTCCCGATATCAAAATGGCGGTGGACAGATGGCTCGCTCTTGTCGATGATGAAAAAATAGGTCTGGCAACCGGTTCTTTCTATATTTATCGCTTCGTGAGGGGGGATCATGGCCTTCAGAACATATAGTCCATCCATTCCTTACCTCCCTGGACCATGGCGAGTCCCTTCAGTACAAGGGCGTAAAGTCCAGGTCTTGGCAGAGCCTCGATCACTGTCTTCTTTGGATCGATGTCCTGAATGTCCCTGCCTCTTGCGATCGATGTCAACATGTCCAAGGTCGGGTCGTCGATGGAGGACAGAAGGTCCCTCCTTCTTATGTTCATGAAAGAGAACGCCAGGTGATCATGGACCATCCTCTCCAGGTCTCCGAGCGCATTGTCATTTCCGGACAGATGGTCCGCGAGAGCCTTTGCCCCCTCTCTTCCCGAAAGCATCGCACAATGTATACCCCCCTTGGACACAGGGTGGCTGAATCCTCCGCAGTCACCCACGGCCACAACGGATGCACCCGTGAACTTCCCGATGGGTCCTCCATCCGGGACCATTCCTCCGTGCCAGGATCTGATCTCATCTCTCCTTATGGAAGTCTTTCTGATGAACCACTCGAACCAGGACCTCAGGTCCTTCCTTGCAACCACCCCGATATTGACCTCATTCCCCCGGGGAAAATACCATCCATAGCCTCCAACCAGTGCACTACTGACGTGGAAATCCATTCGGGCAGAGTTATCCCGCCGTGAGATCTTGGCCCCGAGCCCCATCATCATCTCCCTGTTTTCCCCCAGTCCGAACATCCGGTTCAGATGGGAGACCGGACCGGTTGCTAGGACCACTCCCCGTGCATCCAAATGACCTTTTTTGGTCCTCAGCCTCCAGCCATTTTCTGTACTTGATCCGCTGATGACATTTGTCGATAGGATGGCTCGTGCCCCCCCCGCTTCCGCGATCCTTACCAGTTCCAGATCGAACAGCCTGCGGTCGATGCTGAACCCCCTGTTCCTTGATCCCATAAAGCTGCCGGACAGCGAAAAGATACGGGACCCTTCCAATTCATGAACGATCCATTCACCATCACCAAGGCCCGAATAGGCCAGTGCCTTCTGCGATATCACCTCTCCGCACTGGATGGGGACTCCCGGTTCCTCTCTCGCATCAAGCAGGACAGTTGAAAGCCCCATCGATGCCAAAACAGCGGCAGCAGAGGTGCCAGCGGGTCCGCCCCCTACGACTGCCACATCAATTCCTTTCGAACCGGGTTTCAATATTCTTCCCCCGGGAGTTTTGTCATTTCATCGAACTTACTCGGGATCGGAAGATCGCCAGGGCTCATTCCTCGAAAATGTCCTTGAGATATTCCCTGCCCTTGTTTTCGAGCAGGGGCTTGTAATCCTCGCTGATGTAGAAGCATTTCATCTGCAGGGAGTATATGCTCGAATCAGACCTGATCATCCGGTTCATCCCAGATCACCGAACATTCAAATTGGATTGGGCGCTTATAAACATTTCTCCGCCTGGTGTATATTATGATCAGAAAAAGGTCCGATATCCTTCCGATCAATGAAGGTCGGGAGTTTCGGACCGTGTGACCTCTTTCCAATTATAGGAAATGTTTTATCAGGATATAACCATACGGGCGGCGGTTTCCCCTTGAGGTGGATATTGTATGAGACAGGCAGTTATCGTTTCGGCAGTCAGGACGGCTCAGGGAAAGTTCTCGGGTGCACTCAAAGATCACTCGGCAACACAACTGGGAAGTATCGTTATAAAGAGCGCGATCGAGAAAGCAGGCATCAAACCCGGGGATGTTGAAGAGGTCATCATGGGAAATGTCGTATCCGCAGGCCAGGGCCAGAACGTAGCCCGTCAGGCAGCTCTGGGAGCGGGAATTCCCGTTGAGGTGGGTGCTCTTCATGTTGACAAGGTGTGCGGATCGTCGCTCAAGGCCGTCATCCTTGCGGCCCAGGCGATCAAATTGGGTGATGCCGACATCATAGTGGCCGGCGGGATGGAGAGCATGACCAACTGCCCATACATCCTTGACAAGGCAAGGTTCGGTTACAGGATGTTCGACGGGAAGATCATCGATTCAATGGTCCATGACGGCCTATGGGACGTCTACAACGATTTCCACATGGGAAACACCGGCGAGGTAATAGCGGAGAAATGCGGGCTGAACAGGCGGGAGATAGACGAGTTCGCCGCCTGGAGCCATGAGAAGGCGGCCAGGGCTACCAATGAAGGTCTGTTCAAGGATGAGATCATCCCCATAGTGATGCCCCAGAAGAAAGGGGAGCCTATAGTTTTTGACAAGGACGAAGGGATCAGGTACGATGCTTCATTCGAAGGTATGGCCAGGTTAAAGCCTTTTTTCAAGGAAGGCGGAGTAGTTACAGCAGGCAACGCCTCACAGATAACAGACGGTGCTTCCGCCGTCGTCGTCATGAGCGAGGAGAAGGCCAGAGAACTGGGCACCGAGATACTTGGAAGGATAGTGGATTACAACACGGTCGGTGTCAAACCGGAACTCGTCATGTATGCGGTGGTTCCCGGGGTGAAACAGCTGCTCCAGAAGACGGGGTTCACCATCGACGACATCGACCTGGTGGAGCACAATGAAGCATTCTCCTCGGCATCTGTCGCTCTGATGAAAGAGGTCGGCATTCCACGGGAAAAGTTCAACATCAACGGAGGAGCCGTGGCCATAGGCCATCCGATAGGTTCAAGCGGATCAAGGATACTGGTGACACTGCTCCACAACATGAAGAGGCTCGGAAAGCACAGGGGACTGGCCACGATATGCCTTGGTGGAGGGAATGCTGTAAGCATGATAGTTGAGAGAGATTGAAGGGTGAGAGGTATGGAAGTCAGGAAGATAGGTGTAATTGGTGCAGGTCAGATGGGGCACGGGATAGCGCTCGTGTCGGCCCAGGCCGGTTTTGATGTCGTATTGAACGATATCAAGGACGAGTTCGTCCAGAGCGGTTTATCGAAGATCGGGAAGTTCCTTTCAAAGAGCGTGGAGAAGGGAAAGATGGAGGCATCCCTTAAGAATGAGATACAGGGGCGGATAAAAGGCGCAGTGGACCTCAACGAGCTGGCAGACGCGGACCTTGTGATCGAGGCCATTATAGAGAACCCGGAGGTAAAGAAGCAGCTGTTCTCGAAACTGGATGCGATATGCAAACCTGGAACCATTTTTGCCTCCAACACATCAACGATCCCCATAACGGACCTGGCTTCCTGCACGAAGAGGCCCGAGAAGTTCATCGGGATGCACTTCATGAACCCCGTCCCCATCATGAAACTTGTCGAGGTCATAAGAGGGCTTCGCACATCGGACGGGACGACCGAAATGATAACAGAGCTGTCCCGGAAGATGGGGAAGGAGCCCATCGAGGTGAACGACAGCCCCGGCTTCGTCTCGAACAGGGTGCTCCTGCCCATGATCAACGAGGCGATCTACTGTTTGTATGAGGGGGTCGGGACACCGGAGGCCATTGACAGTGTGATGAAGCTCGGGATGAACCATCCCATGGGGCCGCTTGCGCTGGCAGACCTCATCGGTCTCGACGTGTGCCTGAGCGTAATGAACGTACTCCACGAGGGGTTCAACGATTCCAAGTACAGACCCTGCCCCCTTCTCAAGAAAATGGTCCAGGCAGGATATCTGGGAAGGAAGTCCGGCAGGGGCTTCTACGATTATTCACAGGGGTGATACCCATGGGATATCAGAATGTGATCATAGAGAAGCATGGTCCGGTGGCAGTCCTGAAGGTGAACAGGCCGGAAGCCTTGAACGCTCTTAACGAGCAGGTCCTCAGGGAACTCACGGAAGCCGTCTCCGATCTCGAGACCGACAGGAGCATCTCCGTCGTGGTCTTTACAGGGGAGGGCAAATCCTTCATCGCCGGGGCCGACATCAAGCTCATGGTGAACCTCACACCGCTCGAGGCGAAGGTATTCGCCGAGAACGGTCACAACCTGCTGAACAGGATCGAGGCTTCCAGGCTCCCTTATATCGCCGCGGTCAACGGATACGCCCTGGGCGGCGGGTGCGAGGTGATGATGGCATGCGATATGGTAATTGCATCGACGAAGGCCAAGATCGGGCAGCCCGAGATCAATCTGGGAATAAGCCCGGGTTTCGGGGGCACCCAGAGGCTGACGCGTCATATCGGAAGGATGAGAGCGAAGGAGCTTCTTCTCACGGGGGACAGCATATCCGCCCAGGAGGCCTACGAGCTGGGGCTTGTAAATAGAGTGGTCCAACCCGAAGCCCTGATGGACGCGGCGATGGAGCTTGCGAACAAGATAGCGGAGAAGTCGGACGTCCAGATATCCTTCATCAAGGCTCTTGTGAACAAGGGGGCGGATATTGACCTTACAACGGCGAACTATCTGGAGATATCTTACTTTTCCTCCTCCTTCTCGACGCATGATCAGAAGGAGGGGATGAACGCTTTCATAGAGAAGAGGAAGCCGGAGTTCACCGATAACTGACACATACCAGAAAATTTTCATATCGTCCATTCCTAATTCACTTTCACAATGACCCCTCCGGATCTTAATCATTAATACCCAAATATCAAGACCTGGCTCCAAGATGATAGGTAACGATATCCGGAGGTGGACTTTTTGGTGGTTTTTCTCAAAGGTCGGAAATATATTTATAAAGACCTATACATATGTATAAATATGCCAAAGACAAAGGATCGGCTATCAATACCTGTATCATTACCCATCGGATTGGTACATGATATCGATGAACTGGTGGAGCAGAATATGTTCGGATCGAGGTCCGAGGTCCTGAGATACGGAGCAAGATTAGCAGTGATCTACCACCGGCGGCTGCATTCCAGGGCTGAAGATTATGCCATCGAGGAGGTAAAGGGGGGGTTGGAACGTGGCAGGGAAGTATCTTGATTCGGATTGCATATTAGCGCTAATAAAAGAAACGGATTGGCTCAAGAATGACGTCGAAAGATGTATCGGGGATGAAGATGCCCTTTTCACCTCTCTATTTACAGTAGTCGAATGTAAATTGGTTATATCAAGAGAAATGAAGAGAGATGACATCCACGAAATAACGAAAAAGATACTGGACCGGAATATAAAGCTCCTTCCTCTAACAGCTGAAGCCCAGATGTGCCCTGTTTTATCACTACAACAACCCAACCATCTCCATGATCTCTTTTTGAGGTTTAG
>JAFGJI010000271.1 GCA_016929175.1 Thermoplasmatota archaeon
GGGTTAGAAGAATGCAGAGTGCATCCCATCCCCTCTGATTTGTTCTTTCTCTAGCCCTTTCACATCTTTTTATTATCCCATCAGCGTTACCTCTCCCGATGAGTCCGGGTGTCGTTGAGACCGGTGGCGGGTTATGGATACGGCGGAAAGTGTTCCATATGGCGGTGGGGTTGACCTTCCTGCTATCGATCATCTCCTTCGATCGAACCAGATGGTTCTTCCTTGCAGTTCTCGGTCTGGGGCTGGTCCTCACCTTTTTAATGGAGAAAAGACCGATCAGGGTCCTGAACTGGTTCCTGTCGAGGTATGACAAGACCACCGATGTGATCCCCGGCCAGGGACCCATCACATTCTTCACAGGGGTCCTTCTGGCATGGTTCGTGTTCGGGGGTGACGCGGCCGCTCTCGGGGTGGCTGCTCTCATGTTCGGGGACCCGATGGCGTACGTGATGGGAAAGTCCATAGGGGGACCCTCGCTTCCATGGAACGGAAGGAAGACCGTCTCGGGTTCGCTGTCATTCGCCGTGGTCACTACAGTGGTGGTGTCGGTGGTGTGGGGCCCCATCACGGGGATCGTTACCGGTATCGCGGGAGCACTGGCGGAGTCGCTACCCCTCCCCAACAGGGTCCTTACGGATGACAATGTTATCATACCGGTCATGGTGGCGGCCGTGGTGTTCGTGACCTCACTTTTCTACCCGCCCATCCTATGACCGGTCCAGACGTCCAAGGAGAGCCTCTCTGCTGAACATCTCCTCGGCCTCCTCGACCGTCAGCAATCCTCTCTCCACCACCAGTTCCTTCACCGACCTGCCGGAGGCGGCCGATTCCTTTGCCACCTCCGCTGCTTTGAGATAACCGAACCTGCGTGAAAGGAGCGTGGCAAGGGCGGGGTTGTTCATGGACCTGCGGTCAAGCTCGTTCTCATTGACAGTAATACCGGTAACGCATCGGGTCTCGAAGATAGGGAGGAAGTTCACGAGATACTCCGCCGACCGCAGGATCAGGTTGCCCATCATGGGCATCATGACATTGAGCTCGAGCTGCCCGGCGCCGGCGGCCTGCGATATGGCCACGTCGTTGCCTATCACGACGAAGCAGATCTGGTTGAGGCATTCGGGGAGCACCGGATTGACCTTGCCGGGCATGATGGACGAGCCTGGCTGAACGGCCGGAAGTGATATCTCGGCAAGCCCGCTGGTCGGTCCGGATGACATCAATCTCAGATCGTTGGCTATCCTGCCGAGCTCCAGGGCGAGCTCCTTGTAGGACGAGGATATCGAGACTATACGGGTGGTGGATTGCATGGCCTCATAGGACCTGGGATTGGACCTCAACGGCAGCCCGGTCAGCCTGGACAGGTGGGAGATGGCATTTTCCCTGTATTCCGGGTGAGTGTTGATACCGGTCCCGGTCGCGGTCCCTCCAAGCGGCAGGTCGAGGAGTCTCAGGCTCCTCTTCTCCATGCTCTCCGTCACCCGTTCAAGGGCTGCCCCGTAAGCTCTGAACTCCCCCCCCAGGGAGACTGGCATAGCATCTTGAAGGTGGGTCCTTCCTGTTTTAAGGATGTCGGCGAACTCGCTACCTTTACCACGGAGGACAGCGGAGAGCGATCTTACCACCCTCACGAGTTCCGCTGTCATCCTGTAGACGGATATCTGCATGGCCGTGGGGAAGGTATCGTTAGTCGACTGGGCCATGTTCACGTGGTCATTGGGAGATATGATATCGTATCTGCCACGGGGATGGCCAAGTATCTCGAGGGCCCTGTTCGCGATCACCTCGTTGACGTTCATATTGGTGGAGGTCCCGGCCCCCGCCTGGAACCTGTCCACGGGGAAATGGTCGCGGAATCCCCCCTGGCGGACCTCTTCCGCAGCCTTCACTATGGCCTCTCCTATGTTCCGGTCCAGCCATCCGACCTCGATGTTGGCAAGGGCTGCCGACCCCTTTATCGCTGCGTAGGCATCTATAAGGTAGGGATGGTTGGGCAATCCCGATACCGGGAAGTTCTCTACCGCCCGGAGCGTCTGTATCCCGTAATATGCTTCCAGGGGGACCTCTCTCTCCCCCAGAGGGTCGATCTCGATACGCTTTCCATCCGCCATGTGGGAACACCTTTGACCCCGATGGGATTACGTTTCCAATGTATCTAGTTTGCTGAGCTGCCATCCGTATACGGGTGTGCAGACCAAAGACATGTGTCCCGATTTTTCATTAGGGGTTAAGGCCAAGCAACTCCAAACCAAAAAGGTGACAACATCCTACATCTTCAGATGACTGATCACTTACAAAAAGTTTATATCGTTCATGATATCTATATTTCGTTGTCATTTCTATATTGGAGAAATGCAACATGAAGGTTTCGAGGAGAACAATATCTTTGTTGAATATCGCAATAGGAAGCTTATTCGTTACAACACTGCTGTTATATGTGATGGTCGATCCGTCCTCACCTACGACCTTTCATCAGTATGATCATTACGATAAGGGAGAGACCTATACCTTCACCTCCTGGGAATATGTGCATGTTTTCCTGTTAAGGGATGGAAGTATAGTCACCCATGTGACC
>JAFGJI010000272.1 GCA_016929175.1 Thermoplasmatota archaeon
AAGGATCCCGAGGGCATCGCTTCGGTGCTCAAGGACCCGAAGGAAGAGCGGGAGCTCATCCTTGTCCTCTATTATCTTCACGAACAGAGCGGGACCGGACATACAGACGAAGAAAAGCTGGTTGACGTCCGGCCTCGAAAAGATGTTATCCTTGCGGTACCTGAGTGGAGCCAGGTTCTTGGATAGCTCCCTCAGAAGAACCCTTGGATCGTCCATGAAAGGGGCACGGTTGTCGACAATGGGTTCATTTACTGTCCCTTTCAGGGCTCTATCCTTCTCACCATGGCTCCCATTGTTCGTGGAAGGTGCGGAAAGCGAGGTGCTCCTTGCCAATCCCTTCTGGGCCGGATCGCTTGCAAGTGACGGCCCCTCCCTCAGCCCCTGCATGGCCCCTTCGGTGAGCTTCTCGAAGTTGGACCTTGACAGTTTGCGGTAGCCGTCGTCGAATATCAGGTATATGACCTCTCCCTCGGACGGGAGCGATACCTTCAAAAGGTCGAGCCCCACCGAGATGTCCGTTCTGCTCACGGAGCCATCCATTCTCAGGGCGACCCGGTATATCTCGAGTATATCGTTCTCCTCGGTGAATACAAGAGGCTGCATCCGTTCGGAGAGCTTGGAACTGAGCTCCTCGAACAGACGATCGTCGTCGGCCTTCTTCACGTCCATCTTGGGTTTGATGATCGAACCCGGTGATACCTCGAACTCCCGGTCAGATATCATGAGGACCTTCTCCACCCTCTCAACGGATTCCTGGTCCAGGAATTCCGAAAGATATTCCAGGGAGCGCAAGAGGTCGATCTTCTCCCCGGGAACCCTGAAGGCAAGCAACCTCCGGTCGCCCTCCGACACGATGGTGTAAGAATTATCCTCCATCTTTGCCCTCAACCTGAACACGATGTCCTCCGAGGGAAAGATATCCGTTGATGGTTCCGTCATGGAAGATCAGCTTCCGGTTTTCCGGATTTGCCGGGTCGTAGAAATAGTTATCGAAGGCAGTTATCCGTTTGGATAAACGTTAAAATGAAGTTGTCTCTACACGATAACCATGGACCCCTCTGATCCCGCGATCTCTTACGAGGCTTCCTTCAGGGATGCTGTCCAGGAAGCCTATCTCAAGCTCGGTATCGCCAGCCGGCCGATCATGGAGAGACCGAGATCGGGCCAGGCGGACCTTTGCCTTGTAACCTTCGCTGTCAGCGGTGAGACCGGTCTCGAACCCGGAAAGATCGCAGAAGAGGTGAAGGAGCTTATCGGAAGCGATCCCAGATGGACGCTCGAAGCTTGTGGAGGCTATCTCAACTGCACATTCGACCCGGTGAGGTTCGTAAAGGAGACCGGTGACCATCTCTGGAAAAGAAGGAAAGACCCGGGACAGGGAAGCCCTACGGGAAAGAAGGTGATCATCGAGCATACCTCCGCCAATCCCAACGGTCCTTTCCATGTTGGAAGGGCAAGGAACCCTATCATCGGCGACACACTTGTGAGGTTGCTGAGGCTCTACGGACATGAAGTGGAATCCCAGTACTGGGTCAATGATATGGGGAAACAGGTGATGATACTTGCCTGGGGGATCAAGAACATCCCTCCCGGCGAGCTCGGGGAACCGGGCAGGGAGAAGGCGGACCACCACATGGTCCGATATTACCAGGCAGCCAACGAGAGGATGGAATCCGACACCGACGTGCAGGAGGAGATCAACGAACTGCTTCGGAATTACGAGGATGCTGTCGGGGACCAAGATCTGGGGCGCATCATCTCCGGGAAGGGACGGCCTGTGATCACGGCTTCCGATGTCAGGGAGGCCGTTCGGGAGGTCCTCTCCGGCATGGTCGTGTCCCTGGACCGCCTGGGGGTGCACCTTGATACTTTCGTATACGAATCGCAGGTAGTGGAGGACCGCTCTCTTCAGGATGTGATCGAGGGTCTCAGGAAGAGCCCTCTCTGCCGCGAGGAGGACGGCGCCTCGTTCCTGGACCTGTCCGAAAAGATGAAGGGGGGTGATGATGACAAGTACAAGAGAAGATTTGTCTTCACCAGGTCCGACGGCTCTGCACTCTACACCACCAGGGACCTTGCCTATCATTCGTGGAAGCTGTCAAGATGCGACCGGGCGATCAACGTTCTGGGAGAGGACCACCGGTATCAGTCACAGATGCTCTCTCTCGCCCTTTCGGAACTCGGATCGACCGGGGTTCCGGAGGTGGTCTTCTACGCTTTCGTCTCCCTTCCCGGGGGGAAGATGTCAACCAGAAGGAACCGCGTGGTCTTTCTGGACGACCTTCTCGACGAGGCGGTCGAGAGGGCCCGGGAAGAGGTGGAAAAGCGCAGGGACGACCTCACCACCGGGGAGCTTTCCAGCATATCCGAGGCGGTCGGTATCGGGGCACTGCGCTTCAATGTGATTAAGGTCCAACCGGAGAAGAGGATGGTCTTCAGGTGGGAGGAAGCCCTGAACTTCGAGGGGGCTTCCGCTCCCTTCGTGCAGTACTCCCATGCACGTGCGTGCTCGATCATCAAAAAGCACGGTGTCGAGTTCGATGGGACACCGGACTGGTCCCTCCTCGTTGAGCCTTCCGAGATCTCTCTGCTGCGCACCCTTGGCAGGTTCCCGCAGGTCATCGAGGAGGCCGCATCGAAGAGGAAGATGCACCTGGTTCCGCTATACCTGGTGGAGCTGGCATCCTCCTTCAACGATTTCTACAGGGACTGCCCTGTCCTTGCCGAGAGTAATGAGGACAGAAGGGATACTAGGCTTGCACTGGTCGTTCTCTCGAGGAGCATACTTAAAAAAGGGCTCGGAGCCCTTGGTATTACCGCCCCGGAGCAGATGTGAGCCCTGAATTGATTTTATATATATCCCCCCCCATGAAGGCGGTTGAGTTGACCCCCATGACCGATGAACTCGATTACGGATCCCTTCTGGACAGAGCCCATGAAACGATGCCTGATGAAGGAGGTGCGTCCGATGACCGCTGGAGCATCCCGGAGCTCGAGCTCATGTACGAGGGGCGGACAACCGTCTGGAAGAACTTCCAGGACACGGTCGATGCCGTAAGAAGGGACCCTGAACACCTTTTAGGGCACATACTGAGGGTCCTGGGCTCCGCCGGCTCGAGGGAGGGCAGACGGGTGATCCTGAAATCGGTCATACCCGCCGAGAAGTTCCGGGAGAAGCTCGAGGAATATGTTTCCACCTACGTCATCTGCGCAGAATGCGGTAAACCGGACACGCACCTGGTGAAAGAGGGTCGGACACAGGTCGTGGAATGCATGGCATGCGGTGCAAAAAGACCCGTCAAGGTGAAGAAGGGTCAGACTGCCAGGGAGCAGAAGAAGATGGTCATTCCCGGTGACGAGATCGAGGTCCTGATACAGGACGTCGGCAGGTTGGGGGACGGTCTTGCAAAGGTGGACAAATACGTCATCTATGTCCCGGGTGTTGCAAAGGGTGCAAGGGTCAAGATCAGGGTGGAGAAGGTCTCCGGGACCACCGTTGTGGGGCGCGTCGTCCAGAATTGAATATAGGGTCTGAGAGTTTTTCATCATCAGAGCGTTCTAGTTGAAAAAAAGAAAAAAGATGGGCGCCCGAAGGCGCCCTCTATCTTGTCGCTATTTTCACTGCAGAGGCGACTTGCAGTTGGGGCAGAGGAACCATGTCGGATCAACGGGGCTCCCGCAGTTCGGACACGCATTGCCCGGGGGCTGCTCCGGCTCCGGTGATGATGTCTCAGCCGGGGCCGAGGGGGCGATCTCCGGC
>JAFGJI010000273.1 GCA_016929175.1 Thermoplasmatota archaeon
ATACGGAAAAAAGAAACAAGCAGGAGATAACAGAGGTCGGACTTTTCAACGAGCTTCCGGGTGACCTTGCTTACCCGTTCCTTGAATACATGCCCCTGATCGCAAGGGGCAAAGAGGTCCTAAAAACCCGGCTCACCTGATCATGGGTATCTCCCAGCGGTCGCCCGGATGGATATGCGGGATATGCCTTGCGGTCGAATGCTGGTGTGCTTTTGTGACCTCGGCGAGGTTAACGGAGCCGTCATCCATGCCCGTTATTATACCTATCAGGTCCACGATATCTGTCCTCTTCGGATCCTCAAGGGACCCTATGAAGACCGTCTTGTCCTCGGCATGGACGAGATCGAGAAGTTCATCGATGAACGGTCTCGTTGCGGTGTCCTTCAAACCCTTGGGGGTCACGAGGTTCAAGAGGAATCCTTTTCCTGTCTTCGGGTCCCTTCTCATGAGGCCGCAGGAGATGAACTCCTCGGCGGCCGTTCTCGGATCCCCCATGAAGCTGCCCCCGATGAATATGGAGCCTTCGTTGCCTTCCTTGAATACCGACCTCAGATCGGAGATGGTCAAAGACCTCTCCGTACGCCCGTAGATGGTGTCTGCAAGTGATACGACGATCCATGACATCAATGCGTCCAAGGCTGCCAGTGTCCGGGAGAACGGCTGCTGACCGTTTATCTCCTGGAACCTGTCCTGGTCTATGGAGACCACCTTGAATCCCCTTTTTATCATGCTGTTCTTTGCGTGGTTGGCTATGGTCCTTGGCATCGATTCGAGCGTTGCGGACGGCAGTATCAGGAAGTTGAGAACGGTGGCACCAAGCCCCTCACCTATCGAGGCGACCACATGGGCCCCACCGCTTGCGGTTCCCCTTCCCAGGGTAGCGATCTGGATGATCAGGTTGTAACCTCTCATGAAGGGCTCGAGGTCCCTGCGGGCGTCCTCCACCGACCTTTCCCCGAGCTCCGTCAGCCCCATGGACCCCTTCCCGCCACAGAGTCTCCTTCCGATGAGGAACTTGGTATCCGCTTTCGCGAGCGGAATGTCCTGGTCGTCCGTGGTTATGAAAAGTGTGTCTATGTTTTCGCTCGACGTTTCGTGGACGAGCCCGAGCAGCCTCTTGGCACCGCTCCCGAGACCCACGATCAGCACCTTTCCCGCCCTTTCATCGGAAAAGGATCCGCCCTCCGTGTTCGGCTGCACCTTACTTGCTCCTGTATATCATATGCTGCAGGTCCCCGTACCTCTCGTCGATCACATGCAGGGCATGTGTGTACATCGCCATCGCTCGGATGTACTCCGGTGTGTTCTTCGTGTTCTCCGCATACGCATTCAGCTGCTCCAGGTAGAGCAGGTCGCTCTTGGCCTTCTCGGTTAGAAAGTTTTCTTCCATCTTTGATCCCCCTTCGATTGCCCGGAAAGGTTCGAAGACCGCGCCTGTTCCCCCGATAGCGGTCGTTGCTCCCCGTATGAGGACCATGCATCCCATATGGTCCCCGTTCATCTTCAGTGCGTCATAGAGTCCTGCTGCATCTCTATGGACCTCGCGTCCATGTCGACGCGTGCAGCTCGGCGTCCTCCTTCCTGTCCTCCATCAGCCGTTTCCTTATCTCCCTCAATCCCAGCTCCACGGCTTCAGAGAGAAGGGCCTCTACGGAAAGGGCATATCCGTAAAAGTCATGCAGACGGGCCGCCCTCTTCAGGGCATCCTCCGAAACAGCGAGCTCCACCCTGTTCGCCCCCGGCATCACATTCCTGGTGGAAAGCTGCTCCAGGGCCATCTGTAATACATCCGTCTTGGACATGTCGAGCTCTTTCTGAAGCCTCTCCAGTATACCCACCTGGTCCTTCGAGAACCGAGCGGATATTGTGGAGATCTTTCCCGACATGGCAACACCTTACGCCCTATCCCTTGCGTTCATAATATCGTATTATAAACGTAATACGTTAATTGCACTCTTGATATTTATAGATTTACTTTCTTTCGGTGACCCCCCTCTCCCGATCATGGAGACCAAAAGATTATTTGACCCTCGAATCCTTTCCTCTGTCGATGTATCTGACCAGGGACGAGGAGTCCATCCTGGACGGGGACCGGGGCGGGGCCCTCTCATTCGCCATGAAGATACTCGTCAATCTCGGGGACCTCGAGGAAGCTGCCAGATTGATCCCGATAGTTTCGGCCCATGTTTCTGGTGTATCCTATCACACCGCGGGGGAAGGATTGATCAAACTGCTTCAGGAGCTCAACGGTATGGGGGCGAAGGTTTCCGTTCCGACAAGTCTCAATCCCGCTGGTATGGACCTTGAGAGGTGGAAGGAGATAGGATATCCCGAGGACTTCGCCTCGAAACAGAATATCATCATAGACATCTACGGGAAACTCGGGATCGATATCACGTGCTCTTGCATACCCTATGAAACCCCCCACAGGATGTACCCGATCAAGTTCGGGGACCACATCTCCTGGGGTGAATCAAATGCCGTCATCTATGCGAACTCGGTTGTGGGAGCCCGGACCAACAGGGAAGGCGGAATATCCTCTCTCGCCTCGGCGATCCTCGGAAAGACCCCGGAATGGGGGATGCATCTGGACGGGCCGAGGATGCCCACCCTC